>NZ_JBGCUE010000009.1 GCF_041102575.1 Tenuifilum sp. 4138str
CATGCACTCCTTTCCCCTTCCCATGTTTTTTTTATCCTCAAGAAAAAATTTAAACCCGACTTTTTAAGGGACGACTAACTAAGCGAAATTAAAACACCTTATTTTTATACTCTAAACCTTTTGTACAAGAACTCCCTGTTTACGGGTAATGAGCAATAGGAGAAAAACAATTGCCCCATTCACAATTAAAAGTTCAAACCCAAATTTGTAGCCATTAAACAGAAGGATAGAGTATTTATTCAGGAGATAGCAAGCCAATGGGGAGAAAACCGCAATATATGGTACAAGTTTATCGTTCACCTGAAAACGAGTAAACAGACCAAAGGCATACAGCCCAAGTAGAGGGCCGTAGGTATATCCGGCTATAGTAAAAATGGCATCAATCACTGAGCGGTCGTTGAATGCATTAAAAACAACGATAACAAGTACCATCAGTATTGATATAAAAACATGCACCCACTGCCTAACCCTTCGTAATCTATCCTCGTCCATACCTTTGGTATTCAGGACATCAATGGTAAACGATGTGGTTAAAGCGGTTAAGGCTGAGTCGGCGCTGGAGTATGCGGCAGCAATTAACCCCAGGAAGAACAAAACACCAACTATTTGTGGCAGGTATCCCTGAGTGGCCAGGGTAGGGAACAAATCGTCGGACAGTGCAGGAAGAGGTATGCCCTTCTGTACAGCGAAAGTGTGCAAAAGCACACCAAGCGATAAAAAAATTAGGTTTACTGGTAGAAATGCAAAACCATACCAGTACATGTTTTTGCGGGCATCCTTGAAGTTCCGACAGCTAAGGTTTTTCTGCATCATGTCCTGGTCAAGCCCTGTCATTACTATGGTTATAAATGCGCCACCAAGAAACTGTTTCCAGAAGTAGAATCGCTGGTTTGTATCGTCGAAAAACCAGACTCTGGAAAGCGGACTGCTGCTTACCGCCTTTACAATGCCTGAAAGGCTGAGATTTAAATCGCTTGAAATATAGTAAACACTAAGCGAAACGGCTGTTAACATTGCAATGGCTTGAAATGAATCGGTCCATAGCACCGTGCGCACACCGCCTTTGCGCGTGTAGAGCCAAATCAGTAAAACAGTAATAGACACTGTAACCCAAAAAGGAACGCCCAAAGCATTAAAGATTGAGAGCTGCAATACATTCGAAACAATGAATAACCTGAATGCAGAACCAATTACCCTTGAAACCAAGAAAAGGAATGCCCCGGTTTTATAGGAGTAAAAACCAAAGCGTGCATCCAAGTAGGTGTATATCGATTTAAGATTTAACCGGTAGTAGAGGGGTAAGAGCACGTTTGCCACAACAAAATACCCCAGCAGGTAGCCCAATACCATTTGCATGTATGAAAATTGGCTGGTTAAAACCCATCCCGGAACCGAAATGAAGGTAACACCCGATATGGAGGTTCCTATCATGGCAATGGATACCAAATACCAGGGCGATTTGCGGTTACCAATGAAAAAAGTATCGTTATTGGAATTGCGCGAAGTGAAATAGGAAATCACAAAGAGAGTTAAGAAATATCCAATGATTACAGCAATAATCAGGCTTGTTGACATACGGCAATAAATTTGAGCCAACAAGTGTATGAAAAAATCTACACATTACAAAAACTACTCAAGGCTGCAAACCTATTTGAGCGAAAATCGTTTAATGTATCATTGCAATAATCTACTCTTATTAACTAGATTTGCCAAACAAACGACATTAACATGCAAACCCATACATACCCATCAAAACTGCTGGAGAGAGCCGTTGAGGAATTGGCTAAGCTCCCCGGGATAGGGAATAGAACTGCGCTAAGGTTAGCCCTTCATTTACTTAGGCAGCCTCAAGCCGATGTTGAGCAATTCCTTACTGCTATTGGCGAAATGAAAACAAACATCCATTTCTGCTCAGTTTGTCACAATATTTCCGATACCGATATCTGTTCAATATGTTCATCGCCATCGCGCGATAAAACAACCATTTGTGTGGTTGAAACCATAAAGGATGTGATGAGCATTGAAAATACCATGCAGTACAAAGGTGTTTACCACGTGCTGGGGGGAGTAATAAACCCCATGGAGGGAATTGGCCCAAACGATTTAACCATTAACAGCTTGGTTGAAAGGCTGTCGACCAGCGAGGTAAATGAGGTGATAATGGCTTTAAGCGCCACAACCGAAGGCGATACCACCAACTTCTTCATCTACAAAAAGATTAAAAATTTCCCGGTAATGGTTACCACTCTTGCCCGAGGTGTGGCTTTTGGCAATGAGCTGGAGTATACCGACGAGGTCACCCTTGGCCGCGCCCTGCTTAACCGGGTAAGGTTTGACAATTCTTTCTCCGTGGAATAATTTTTGAACTTTAACAAAAAGATTGTATTTTTAAAACATCATTATTCTATACAAACATGTTCAAGTATTGCTTAACCCTTATAATAGCTGCAACAATTTCGCTTTTTGCTGTTGCCCAATCCAACATTAGCGATTATATTGCCAACGGCAATCAAAAAATTAAGGAAAAGGATTTCAAGGGCGCCCTTGCTGAATTTAAGAATGCGCTCAACGTATCACCTAACGACTCCCTAGCTTTAAATGGAATTATAAGAGCAAATACCCTGCTCGAGGATTACAAGGAGGCTCAACGATGGATTGCCATTGCGCTTGAGGCATACCCCAACAATCCCGACTTCCTGTTTCGTAGGGGAATAATTCAGAACTTAAATGGTTACCACGATAAGGCTATTGAGGACTTTGAAAGCGCCCTCGGCCAAAACCCTAACACTTCGCTCAAGGTTCAAATCTTACTGAATAAGGCTTCGGCCCATTTTAAGATTGAACAGCTTTCAGAATCGCTAGCCGATTACAACAAAGTAGTGGAACTGGATCCGCGCAATTTTAATGCCTACAACTTCCGAGGGCTTGTTAACTTCAGGCTTGGCTACTATATCGATGCCGTTACCGATTACACAACCGCTATCGACCTCGACCCAACATCTCCTCTACCCTACTACAACAGGGGCATGAGCCTGCTTAAGCTGAATGAAAACCAAAAAGCCTGCGCCGATTTTCGTAAGGCATGCCAAATGGGGTACATGAACTCGTGCAAGATGGTGGTGGCGGAATGCGGAGCCCGGTAGAAAAGTTAATAAATATATTGCTCAATAAAAATTAGTCCCTATTGGGGACTTTTTTATTTAACTCAAACATCATGAACTAAACAGAGCTGATTTTAGAGGAATGAGTCGGAATGAGTCGGAATAAACGGAATATGATGGAGTTAGAATTAGAAGAAGTTAGAGGAAGTTAAAGGAAGTTAGTGGAAGTTAGTGGAATAGTGAATAGTGAAAAGCAAAAGCAAAGTATCATGAATTAATAAATTCAACTAAGTTAATATAATGGACGCAGTAACATTTTTAGGGTCGGTATTACATCGATAAGCCAATAGAAACAAGTTATTTAATTTTTTTGTATGTAAACTGAACAATCTCGGTCTAAAAATTTTGAAATATCTAATTACATTTTTTAACTTAGCAGCAATATTTAGTAATAGATATTTTGCAATAACCTTGGTTTAATAACATATTATAAGAAAAATGCCATGATTAACGACCTAGATCAAATTCTATCGGCAAGCGCTAAAAGGATGAAGCGTTCGGTAATAAGGGAATTGCTAAAAATGACTCAACGCCCAGAACTTATCTCTTTTGCTGGAGGTCTTCCTTCGCCTGAGAGCTTTCCGGTTGAGCAGCTAAAACAGGTAGTAGTAGAGGTATTAGATACCGATAGCGCTCGCGCCCTTCAGTATAGCGAAACCGAAGGCGATAAAAGGCTTCGGGAGATTCTGGTTGAAAAGTATAGGAAAGAAGGGCTGAACATCAATATAAACAACCTGATAATCTCCACCGCATCGCAACAGGCGCTTGACCTTATTCCAAAAATATTTGTTAACCCTGGCGACAAGGTTATTTGTGGGTTACCCAGCTATTTAGGGGGGATTTCGGCATTTGCCACATACGGAGCCGATCTTGTAGGCATTGAGCTCGACGACCATGGAATGCGCCCCGATTTGCTTGAACAGAAAATGCAGGAATTGCAACGGAAAGGTCAAAAGCCCAAATTTATTTACGTTATACCCGACTTCCAGAACCCAACCGGAATCTGCATGCCTGAAAGGCGAAGACTAGAAATAATAGAGATTGCTAGAAAGTACAACGTTTTAATAGTTGAGGACAGCCCATACCGTGAGGTGCGTTTCAGCGGAACTCCACAGCGCACAATGTATGAGCTGGATAGTACTGGCCAAGTTATATTACTTGGCACAATGTCGAAAATATTTGTACCCGGATTCCGCCTGGGCTGGATTGTTGCTCATGAGGATGTTATTGACAAGCTCGTTATGGCCAAACAGAATACCGACCTTTGCACCTCGTCTTTTGTTCAAAAAATAGCCGCTAAATACTTTGACAAGGGATACTTTGAACCCAATTTGGCTAAAACCAATGCCATGTACAAGGAAAAGCGCGATGCCATGGTGGAGGCCTTTCATAGGTTTATGCCCAAAGGTGTGAAATGGACTGAACCCGAGGGAGGACTCTTCCTATTTGTTACCCTGCCTGAATATATTGATGCCGAAGACCTATTCAAAATTGCAATTGAGGAAAATGTAGCCTTTGTTCCAGGCACGGTATTTTACTGCAATGGTGAGGGCAAGAATACTCTTCGTATCAACTTCTCATTCATGTCGAAAGAGTTAAACATTGAAGGAAGCCGAAGGCTTGCCAATGCAATAAAAAGAATGATAAAAGAGTAATACCTATCATCTACACATCTTGTAGTATAGCCACTGAGTTTAAATTTGTTAAATATTGCTCAGTGGCACTTTTTTTTGAACTTTATACTGGAATTAAACCTCATTTACCTTGCTCTGTTGGTGCGCATTTTTTATCCGAAATCCTTCTCATCAGCAAGCTTTAAGTATTACTGCTAGGAATACCTGCATTTTTTCAACATTTTTGTATATTTCCACAAAATTAATCGGCGTTTTACTAATTCATGGAACTCTCGGTTGTAGTTGTAAACTATAATGTTCGGTATTTTTTAGAGCAATGCCTTGTAAGCGTATTTGCAGCAATTAAAGGGATTGAAGGCGAAGTATGGGTAGTTGATAATGCTTCAACCGATGGTTCGGTTGAAATGGTAAAACTTAAATTTCCCCAGGTAAAACTTATATCAAACCAAACAAACCTAGGCTTTTCCAAAGCCAACAACCAGGCCATAAAACTTGCAAAAGGGAGATATACCCTTCTACTAAACCCCGATACGGTTGTTCAGGAGGATACCTTCAGGGAGTGCATAAATTTTATGGATACCCATCCTGACGCCGGCGGGCTAACAGTTAAGATGATTGATGGAAAGGGGCGCTACCTACCCGAATCCAAGCGAGGGTTCCCATCGCCTTGGGCATCGTTCTGCAAAATTTTTGGGCTAACCTCACTTTTCCCTAAATCAAAACTTTTTGCACACTACTACCTTGGCCATTTGGATAAAAACGCAACCCATGAAATAGAAATAATGCCTGGCGCCTTCATGTTCCTCCGTTCGGAGGTTCTGAAACAGGTTGGACTGCTCGATGAGCAGTTCTTTATGTATGGTGAAGACATCGACCTTTCATACCGTATCCTACAACACGGATATAAAAACTATTACTACCCAAAATGTCAAATAATACATTACAAGGGCGAAAGCACAAAAAAGGGTAGTTTGAATTACGTTATAGTATTCTACAAAGCCATGATACTGTTTGCGCAGAAGCATTTCAGCAAACAGAAGCAAAATCACTTTGTGACTATGATAAAGCTAGCCGTCGCAATACGGGCAACGGCCTCAATAATAAAAAGGTTAATAATTAAAGTTTGGTTACCAGTTACCGATTTTGCCTTAATGTTTTTAGGAGCCTACCTACTTATACCTTGGTGGGAGCAATTTAGGCATGGTGTAACCAATATATACCCCCGTGATATTCTTTATGCGCTAATCGGTTTCTACCTTTTAACCTGGATAATGTCCCTATGGCTATATGGCGCATACGACAAACCTCAAAACTTAAAATCCGGAGCGAAAGGTATACTATATGGCACAATTGCCATACTGGTTGTTTACTCCATTCTTCCTCAAAACTTCCGTTTTTCACGTGCCATCATTCTAATCCTATCGGCATGGTCATCACTATCAATCACCCTAAACAGAATATTAGCATCGACATTCATTGAGGGTTTACTTAAATGGAATGCCCGGAAAAAAAGTGTTTGCTTTATTGGTACAGCTAGTGAGCTCAAGGGTTCAGAAGAACTTTTAATACAGGCTGGTTTTCACCGTAATAATATCACCCACCTGCTCCCTGAGGAGGTTTTAGATGAGCATCAAAGAGCAAAAAAAGAGATTATTGCCGATGCAATTAAATATAAAAATATCTCCGAGATAATTTTTGGAACAGAGGGCATCCCTATGACAAGTATTATTCACGCCATGATGTACCTTTCAGAATTTGATATCGATTTTAAGATTGCGCTACATGGTGGCGATTCAATTGTTGGCAGCAGTTCAGTGGAAGCCCAAGGTGAACTTTACACTCTTGAAGTAATACCACTGGCAAAACCAGTGGCAAGGCGCCAGAAAAGGATTTTCGACATTTTATCGTCGGCTCTGATAATCGTGCTTTTCCCTATTCTATGGATATTTCTTGTAAAACCCTTAATGGTTTTTAAGAGCGCACTGCAGGTTTTTAAGGGGGAAAAAACCTGGATTGGCTACAACCATCCTAACATTTCCAAACAAAATTCGGTTTTAAAACCATCGGTTTATTTGTATAGTAAATGGGGCAAAGGTTTAACTAGCACTGTAGGCCTCGATTTCTACTACGCTCAACATTTCAGTATCACTCTGGAAGTATCGGAGCTAATCAGGAATATTTTTAAAACCCAAGATTAGCATTAAAAACCATTTTGTCTGGATTTTCCTCAATTTTGGTCTGATGACTTTCAACCTTTTACACAATTAGGTGTTAATAGAGGTGAATAAGAAAATTCAAATAACATGGCAGAAGTAAAGATAGTACTCCCAGCAATGGGCGAAGGTGTTACCGAAGCAAAAATTACAAAATGGCTTGTTAAACCCGGCGATTTGGTTGAGGTTGACCAACCTCTAGTAGAAATAGCAACTGACAAGGTTGATTCCGAAGTTCCATCGACCAGCAAAGGTAAGGTAAAACAACTACTTTTTAACGAAGGTGACTCGCCTCAGGTTGGGCAAACTATTTGCATACTTGAAGTGGAAGGGGCTAATGCAGAAGAAAGCAGAACAAATATTGCTTCGGCTGAGCCTAAATCGGCACAAAAGGAAAAACCTATTGCTAAGCCTATTGAGATTACAGAAAAAGCAGAAGTTAAACAAGAAATAAAAACGTTGCGTTACCTTTCACCGTTGGTGCGTAGCATGGCTAAACAGGAAAATATTGCCCTTGAGGAATTGGAAAAAATAGAAGGCACCGGGTTAGATGGCCGAATAACCAAGGACGATCTCCTGAAGTACATAGAAAACCGTAGTAATCGAATTTCACAAATTGAGGCCGAGGCCAAGGAGCGGATTCAGACCGAAACACCCATTCAGTACACTTCGTCCACCGATACCAACAGTAGCGTTCTTGCGCATGAGGTAGTACCAATGGATCGTATGCGCAAGCTGATTGCTGAGCACATGGTTCGATCCAAACAAACCTCGGCACATGTGGCCTCGTTTATTGAGGTTGATGTTACCAATTTAGTTAACTGGCGCGAAACCAATAAGGATAAGTTCCAAAAAACATACGGTGATAAGCTTACACTAACCCACTTGTTTGCACAGGCAACCATTGCTGAAGTAAAACGTTACCCACTGCTTAACTCATCGGTTGAGGGAGATAATATCATTCTAAAGCGCGACGTTAACCTTGGCATTGCTACTGCTCTACCCAATGGCAATTTGATAGTTCCAGTAGTAAAGCGAGCAGAAACCCTCAACCTGATTGGTATTGCAAAAAGCATAAACGATCTTGCCCAGCGGGCACGCGACAACAAACTCAAACCCGATGAGATTGTAGGAGGGACTTTTACCATCACCAACCTTGGCTCGTTCGACACCCTAACAGGAACCCCAATTATTAACCAACCCCAGGTTGCCATCCTGGCAATTGGTGCTGTAAAGAAACGTCCCGTTGTTATTGAAACCCCATCGGGCGATATGATTGCCATACGTCAGATTTGCATCCTTTCACTATCATACGATCATCGGGTGATTGATGGAGCCCTCGCAGGGCAATTCCTTAAATCGTTACGCGATAGGCTTGAAAACTTTACCCCATCCGAAATATAGACTTTTATAAACGATTAAAATAAAAAAGGATGAGTTCCAGCTAAACTCATCCTTTTTATTGAGGCGCCGTAGACTTTTTTTATCAATCTATAACAACATTTTATCAAAATTAAAGAGAACCAACCATATAGCCATGGAAACAAAAAACATTATTAAACGTAACAAAACTAAGACGTTTAATCATTGCAGGAGCAAAAAATACTGTAATATTGTTACATATTTAACTTAATGGTTATATATTTGAAGAATAAAGTTTTATATTGCATTGATTAAAGCAGTAAAAACATTTTAGCTTACGAGTGTTTGACAGAATGAGGCAGGGAGTATTCTTGATTCTTTTGCTGCTAATTTCGTTTAGTAGTTCGAGTGCTCAAAGGAGCACATACTACCGTCGTATATTTGTTGATGCGGAGTACTACATGCTTTACGAGGAGTACCGCGACGCTCTCCCACTATACCAGGAACTTTACAAGGCTTACCCCAATAACTACAACCTAGCGTATCGCATTGGCCTGTGTTACCTGAATATTCCGAACGAAAAAGCCAAATCGTTACCCTACTTTGAAAAGGCAATAACTTCAATTTCAAACAACTACAAAGAGGGGTACTTTACTGAAACCAATGCGCCAAAAGATGCTTACCTCCACTATGGCCGGGCTCTGAGAATATTGGGTCAGTTCGACAAGGCGCAAAAAGCCTTTGAAATCTATAAGAACCTACTTAAAACAAATGAAATAACCGAACTTAGAATTGTAAGAAAAGAGCTCGAAGCACTTGATAATGCCCGTTACTTTACCTCAAATCCACTAAAGCATAGAATGAACCCCGTGGGTAGAAATATTACCACCCGTTTCCCTGAGGTCAACCCGGTTTCCGATAGTAGCGGTAACACGCTTGTATACACCTCGGTACAGCGGTTTTACAATGCTATTCTTATCAGCAACAGGGGCAACGAGTTTTGGAACAATCCGCTAAACCTCAACCCTCAACTCTACGCCGACGGTGATATTAGAACCGTGGGTATAACATCGAACGGTAATGTTCTTTTGCTCTCCCGAAACGATAACGACATATACAATCTGTACTACAGTACATACAACAAGGAAACCAACTCCTGGGCCCCAATCACAAAGTTCCCCAAGGAGATTAATACTTCCAAAAGCTGGCAGACCTTTGGGTCACTTTCCAGAAATGGCGATACTCTTTACTTCAGCAGTAACCGCGAAGGTGGCTTTGGCGGATTTGATATCTGGATGTCCATCAAAACATCGAATGGTTGGTCTTCGCCCATAAATCTTGGCAAAAATGTTAACACCCCATTCGATGAGATTGCTCCATTCCTAACCGAGGATGGGAAACGTCTATTTTTCAGCTCCAATGGGCATAGAACAATGGGTGGTTTTGACATCTTCTACTCCGATTACGAAAACAAAGCCTGGGGCATCCCAATAAACGTTGGCTATCCGCTCAACAGCACCGACGACGACACCTTTTTCTTCCCTATTAAAAATGGTAAAGAAGGCTATTACTCAAAGAATTCGGAAAGCAAGGGAGATGAAGACATTTACCATGTTGCCCTGGATATTAAATCGCCCCGCTAGCCAATGAAAGCATTTAGAATTTCGGTATCCCTTCTGCTGATAGCTTGGCTGCCTTTCTACTCCTCAGGCCAAACTAAAACCGAAATTGACGAAACCTATCGGGATGCAAACTCATACTTCTACTTTGAGGATTACGAGGAAGCGCTGGCACTCTACCAAAAAATTTACAAGTTCCAGCCCGACAACTACAACCTCAACTATAGAATAGGCTTTTGTTACCTTAACATCCCTGGCAGTAAACATAAATCTATTCAGTTCCTTGAAAAGGCTGTTCAAAACACTACTACAAGGTACAACGAGGAATCCATCACCGAGCAACGTGCTCCAATTGATGCAATATTTTACCTGGGTAACGCCTACCTAACAGTCAATAGAATTGACGACGCATTAAAAGCATACGAAAAATTTTATAGCTTAACAAAGGGCAAATCCGACTGGGACTTTGATTACTTAAACCATCAGATCTATGTTGCCAAAAACTCACTCAAAATTCAACGTAATCCGGTGGATTTTATAATGGCAAACCTGGGTGAGAAAATCAACGACAGATTTCCAAACTTCAACGCTGTTGTATCGGGCAATGGGAAAGTTCTTGCATTCACAACCAAGCTAAAGTTTTACAATGCCATTAATATTTCCCGTAAAAACGAAAAGAACCAGTGGGAAAAGCCGGTTAATATCACTTTAGATTTACAAACGGACATAAGCTGCTCAACCCTATGCCTCTCGTACGATGGAAACGAGCTATACTTGTTCAGAGACGATAATCATGATGGAAACATTTACGTCACCCGGTTTAATGGGAAGAAATGGTTACCAATTAAAAAGTTAAACCCCAATATCAACACCGAGGCATATGAAACCCACGCCTCGTTAAGTCCCGATGGTAAACAGCTATTTTTTACCAGCAATAGGAAAGGGGGATTTGGGGAACTTGACCTATGGGTTAGCACAAGAACATCAGGCGATGACTGGGGGCCAGCTCGCAATCTGGGCGCAACAATTAACTCTCCTTTTAACGAAAACACACCGTTTATCAGCACCGATGGCACTACGCTCTATTTTAGCTCCGAGGGTCATGAAAACATGGGAGGATACGACATTTTTGTTTCGCAGCTTTCAGGGAAAGGCGATTGGACAACCCCTATAAATCTGGGATACCCCTTAAATACTACTGACGATGACCTGTTCTATCACCCCATCGAAGATGGAGCAACAGCCCTTATAGCTCGCTTTGATGATAATTCATTTGGTGAAACCGATATTTTTGAGATAGAACTTTTTATTCCACGATTCAGAAAAAGCATTGTACCAAAAACAGTTGCACAAGAACGCACCACCGATAAAACTTTTGCTCGGCTAATAGTTGACACCCTTTCAACAAAAGGCATGGCATCCATTGATGCCAATGAAGCCATTACAAAGATTGATATTAGCGGCAACAACACATTAAAACTATTCCTCAACGGGAAAGCATACGGGGTAATCCCTTCAAGAATTGAGGAGTTGGCTGAAGCTAAAAGAGTATCAGAAACTGAGAATGCAGCTAAGGCTTACACCGAAGAAACAGACAATCAGACACCTAGTTCCATATTAAGTAATTCAGCTACGGATGCTAGCTTTAAGAATAATTTTGGCGATACTACTCCACGTTCCCAGTGGCCAACCGACACCCCTACCGTAAAACAAAAGGCATTTGAACTAAACAATGCAAGCATTAACGACGACAGCTATTTCTCTGAGATATTGCTTTTGCTAACCCCTAATGAGAAACAACAAGATATTCTTCCTGTTCTGAAAAGGAACTGGAAATTTAGCACCGAAAACCTAAACGAGACCATTATACATTTTGCATCATCGTTTAAAACTGACAAAGAGCTGAACACCATAATTTATAGTTTAACCGAACTATACGATAAAATCGGAAATCTAAGCAATACTCAATCAGGCAAAAAGGAACAAAAATTTGCCAAGAACAATCGAACTTTAATCATAAAGGCATATAACGAACTTATTAACAAAGCCTCAAAACAGCTTGGCAATGACCTAGCATTGGTTATGCTTAAAAACAAAGGGATTGGAAATCTGACACAGTTCATTGAATTATACAGCAAGCAAAACCCTGAAGGCTTCAATGCAAATAGAGAGGAACTTACACTCCTGTTGGCTCGTATGGCAATTAGCGAATATGTTGCATTGCCCAATGAGCAAAAAATATCGCTCTACAATAGCAGTACAGGAAAGACCAGTGTTGAACCTTCGTATATTTGGCTATGGGTATTGCTTACACTAATGGCAATAGGGGTGATTATTTATCTCGGAATAGAATATTATAAAAAGAAAACAAGCTAAAACGTTGGACAAGGAATGGCCTTCCAGCGCTTTTTAGGCGTTAACCTAAATTCATATATCATAGATATTTCATGTGAACCACCTGAGGCTAAACCAAGTCGGGATATTGTAAAATCGTAGCTATACCCCATGCTTACTTGCTCCCACTTGTAACCAACCATAAAAGCTAAGGCATCAACCCTTCGGCCAACGGAGTTTTTGGGTAATCCCCTCCACCAAACACCAAAACTAATGGGTTGTGAATAGAAGTATAATCCCAAATCGAGCTGGCGATAAATATCCTGAACCCGATAATTAAAGGCTACAGTAAAGGATTCCTCAATTCTACTGAGCAAAAAACCTTTTGTAATGTACCTATACCCCCCATGCACGGTTATCTTATGCGGCAGCCTAGAATTATCGTCGTAGAAAGTGGCCACGGGTTTAAGCATATGATCCCAGGTTACACCAAGCCACATATTATCAGAGTATGCTAGGATTGAAGAAGAAACATCAATATCCCATACAGCATCCTTACCGGGCTGCGTAACCGAGGTTGGTGGCATTGGTGTGGATGTAAGCTGATCGCTAAAAATCAGCTTGCTGAAATCAATGGAAATCTGCTGGAGGAAGAAAGCCAGACCGGGTCGTAGATGCCAATCGGGGAAAGGTTCAATATCGTATGAATAAAGCACACCCATCCTAGTATTTGCCAAGTTACCGTCGCCGGCCTGATCGCGCACAGCCATAACTCCAAAGCCACTTCGGAAAGCGGGAGAGTTGTGATCCCATGAAACGCTGAAGGTGTTGAATGTTCCCGGGACAAATGTCCACTGGTTACGATAGTTTGCAGCAACCCTATACCCAACTATTCCTCCGGTAAATGAAGGGGATAAGTACAAAGGATTTGCATAAAACTGGGTAAACTGCATATCCTGGGAGAAAACCGAAAATGCAGAAAAAAGCAGTAAAACAGAATACCAGTATTTTTTAAACCTGTTCATAATTCAACTTAATTACCTCAAAAGGGTAACATTCCCTTTCATGTCAAAAGGCTTTCCATTGGTAAACTTACCTATTGCTCGCCACATGTAAACTCCCTGTTGTGCAAGTTTACCATTAACATAACCGTCCCATCCAATATTCACATCGGTTGATGTAAATATCTGCTCTCCCCAGCGTGAGAATATCATTAGCTTATACTCAACCACTCCATAGTGATACGGGTGGAATACTTCATTCTTGTAATCGATAGCATCGTACAAACCGCCATTAGGCCCTGCAGGATTAGGTTTAAATGCGTTAGGGAATTTCAGGTACCCAACCCCTTCGACCCAAACAGCGGGGAACTTGGAAATTGAATCGACACAAACATCGTTGCCATAGTCCATGTACGCCCAGAGGGATATTCTGAATTCACCTAAACGGTCGTAAGTGTGAACGGGGTCGCGCTCTGTGGTTTGATACCCATCGCCAAAATCCCACTGACAGCGAGTAAACTGCGTAGAAAGGTTATAGGCATGAATGGTAGCATCAGGCAACATCACGCGTTGGGGGAAAATGGCAAAATCGGCTTCAGGGCTTTCGTAAACTCGGAAGATCTTATAGAAGAACCTTGGCCCTGCATCGTTGGTAACAGTTAACTTAACGGTGTAGTAACCTGGCTCAGTGTAAGTATGGCGTGGATTACGTTCGGTTGATGTTGATCCATCGCCAAACTCCCACAGGTAATTGTCGGCAAACTGTGAGGCATCAACAAGCTGCACCTCCATGGGAGCGCAAGCCGAGTCAACACTACTTGTAAAGAAAGCTACCGGTTCGGTTGGCAAGAGGTAAATCAGAACTGTATCGGCATCCCAGCATCCATGGGGTGCATCAACCCGCATGGTAATGCGGTATCTGAAGTTTTGCTCCTTAGGCCCCCACCTGGTGTATGTCTTGGTAAGAGGATCTTTGTTAGTACTAAATGTATTATCGCCAAAGGCCCAATTGTAACTCCAGCTACTTGCAGCAGGGCTACTCTGGTTATAAATGTTAAAGGTAGCATTAGGGAATACCTGAAGAGGTGGCTCGGCAGCAATATTTGCAATAGGTGTTGCGTAAACGGTTATTTGCTGTGTATCGCGGTCGAAACAGCCAAATTCCGAGGATGCATATAATACTACATTGAAAACTGAATCGGTCTCACCAAAGTTGAGGAAAGAATGCCTTGGAGTTGGGAACGATGAGGTAATACCATCGGCAAAATCCCACTCATAGAACCTGGCGTTAATAGTATTATTGGTAAAGTTCACCTCAAATGGACTACAAGCGGCATAGCCGGGATTTGCCACATACGAAGCAACTACCTCAGGAAAAACATAAATGGTTTGGAAAACACTATCGTCACAACCATACTCGGTTACTGTGCGCAGTTTTATTTGGTAGGGTTGAGTTTGATTGCTTAAGTTATGGAAAATATGCCGCATATTAGCCTGGCTGGTAGTGGTGGAATCGGCGCCATCACCAAAATCATATTCAAAGGTTAGGTTAGTACCCAATGAGTTATTTTCAATTTCAACATCGAAAGGAGGGCACGATATATACTCACCTGTAAGCTCCATGGCTGCGTAAGGTCTTGGATGCGCTACCACTTGATGGAAAACACTATCGGTACAGCCATGCTCGCTAACCGCAATCATCTTCACAGTAAATGTGCTATCTACAAACTTATCGGTATTGTAATAGGTTAAAGTGGGGTTCTCTAGCAATGAGTTTACACCGCTTCCCAAATCCCAGTAGTAGCTATTGTTTGTGCTGTAAGCAACTGTTTGATTTGTGAAGTTCACCGTATGCGGATGACAACCCGCTAGATTTCCTGAAAATTCAGGATAAATATGGGGGAATACCCTAACTGGCAACTTAAGGCTATCGATACACAACGTGTCGCCCGAGTAGCTGGTGCGAAGGGTTATTGTAGGTGAAAGGATTACTGGTGGCGAATTTGTGGGGTTGGTATAGGTAACTGCTCCGGGCTGATCGCTGTAGAAGTAAGGTCTTCCATCGCCAAAATCCCAGCGATACTTATACAATGGCGATGTTGATGAATTATTAAGGTTAATTGTCAACGGTGTACAGCCCTCAAATAAATTCCACTGGAAGTCGGCTTTAACCAGAGGGTAAACAGTGATTACAGTATCCTTAAAACTCTTACAGCCAAAGGCATTTGTTGAAGTCAACTTGGCTGTGAATTGTACCGACTGATCCTTATAGGTATGGCTATAGGTATGAGGGTTGGGAGTAGCATTCCCATATGTTGAGCCATCGCCAAACTCCCAAAGGTAATTTGCTAAACCCGATGAGTTATTTGTAAAGTTAACCGTTAAAGGATTACATCCTACCAGCTTATCCACATCGAATCGGGATACAACCCTTGGATAGATTGTTAGAGTCCTATATGTGCTATCGATACAACCCGTTACAGCATCGCGTGTTACCAACTTAATTGTGTCGGTAAGAATATCGTTAAGCGTGGAGTTATCGAACAGGTACTGGAAAGTATTTTTATTATTTGTGATGGTATCGCCATTGTAAACCGTGTACCAGTGGAATGTATTTCCGTTGAGCGAGGTATTTGTTAAATCGATATAAAAAGGAGTACATGGCGATTGCTGGGCAAACACAAACTGTGCCTCAACCTTGGGGTGGACCGTAATATCTCTGGTGATACTATCCCTACATCCAAGTGGGTTAATGGTTTTAAGCTTAACGGCGTAAACGCTATCAATACTACCACGGTTAGTAAAGGTGTGGCTTACATTTGGCGTACTAGCGCTTTGCCCGTTACCCAAATCCCACAGGTAAACCAAGCTACCACCGGTAGATGTGGATGTTAGGGTTACATCCAGATCAGAGCATCCGACAACGGTTGATGCATTGAATTGAGCATCCACAATAGGATAAACCTCAATACTGTGTGAATCAAAGGCAGGACAGCCCTCGTTATTCCTAGCCTCAAGGGTTACGGTATAGGTTGCAATATTGTTAGGATCAATGTTGGTAAAGGTACGGGTGAATGGGTTTCCATTGGCAAAGGTTTCTGAGGCTGGTAAGCCTGGAGCGCCACCGTAAGTCCAAATATAAGTCGATGCCCCAATGGCTGCAGGATTAAATGTTACATCAAAGGGGGTACAATTTTCAGCATACTCTAAAGTGAAATGCGACTCTACCCTATTGTACACCTCAATACTATGGAAAGCAGAATCGGTACAACCATACTCGCTTACAATCCTTAAACGGGTATTGTAAATGGCATTGTTATTGGGATCATTATTTATATAGATGTGGTTGGGGCTCTTGGTAGTTGACGAACCGCCATCGCCAAAAGTCCAGTAGTAATTTGTATTAACCAGAGGTGTTCCCACGCCTGTAAAAATGCTATTATTATTCAGCGTAACATTTAATGGGTTACATCCCCTATCAACCGTTGGGACAAATATTGCCGATACCTCAGGGTAAACCGAGATTGTGCTTGAGGTTGTCTTGCTGCAACCGTGGCTATTTACTACGGTTAAGCGTGTTGTAGGGTTTTGAACAACACCTGTTTGGTTTACAAACTGATGGGTAATTGTATTGGGCGCTGCAGGAAGTGTGGTTTGGTCAACCGTACCATTCCCATCCCAATCCCAACGGTACTCAGTAATACCGGGGTGCTTAGTATAAACATACCTGACATCAAGCGGAGAGCAACCAAAGCTGGTGTCAATTGCAAACTGCGCATCGATAAACGGGTAAACAGTGATATTAGTTGAAGCCTGTGCTGTACAACCGTAATCGGTAAAAACAGTGAGCGTTACAGGGTAAGTTACATCAGCTCCAGTGAGGTTTACAAAGGTATGGCTAGGTGATTTTAGCGTCGAAGAACTACCGTCGCCAAAGTTCCAGTTATAGATAGTAGCATTGGCCTTGGAGTTATCGGTAAAGTTAACGGTAAGTTCATTGCAGCCTGCTGTTACGCTTGGAGTAAAACCTGCAGTTACCGAGGGGTAAATTATCACATCGTGCGAATCCGTATCGGTACAACCTCCCTCATTGGTTACCGTTAACGTTATAGTGCGGGTTACTGAAGTTAACCCATTATTTACGTAAGGATGGGTGTGATCCAGGTTAGTACCACTTGGGGGTGTACCATCGCCATAGTCCCAGTTGTAAGTTACTATTCCTCCACGCGAGTTGTTATCGATACTAACCGTTACAGGCGAACACTGAGCAGCAGGCGTAACCGCAAAATCAGCATAAATCTGACTAAATATCCTGATGGTTGTTGTTGCCACATCCTGGCATCCAAATTGGTTGCGGGCGGTAAGCGTAACAACGTAATCCTTGAAGTTGTTTGTTTGGTTGTCGTAAACGTGGGTTGGATTAACCAACGCTGAAGCTGCACCATCGCCAAAATCCCAATTGTATGTATTAACCACATTCCCGGGATTAGTAGAACCCGGCGATGTGCTGTTGTTAAATATTACATTGCTCAAATTGCAATACTGCGCTTGCGGGGTAGTAAAGGCAGCATTAACCTCAGGGTAAACCCTTACGGTACGTGAAACTGTTTGGCTGCATCGGTTCCCTGTATTAAACACCTGCAGCTGAATTACATAATCAATATAGGTATTGGTAGTATTGGTGAGAACAAGGGTGGTATCGCGTCCGGTTTTCTTTGTCATGGGTACACCGTTAAGCGTCCAAACGTACCGGGCTGTATCGCCAACCGATAGGTTATCGATATTCACGGTTACTGGGGAACAACCTGAACTGATATTGGTGGTAAAATTGGCAGTAAAGAATGAGTAAATGGTAATGCTGGCAGTAGCCGTATCGCGGCACATGAAAGGTGATGTAGCAATCATTCGCATGCTATACGTAGTATCGCGGGGAACGGTGTTTGTGAAAGTATGAACAACCGTGCCGGTTGGGTTATTGGTAACCTGGTTCATTCCATCGCCAAACTCCCACAGATAGGTATCGGCAGTATTGCTCGATGAACTATTTGTAAAGGTAACGGTTTGGGGATTACAACCCTGAACCGTATTAGGTGTAAAATTAGCATTTATGCTAGGGTACACCGTGATGTACTTCTCGTAAACCTCGGAGCAATAGTCGGCATTCTTAGCTAGGAGAACAACCTTGTAAGTAATAGCGGAGTCGGTATTGTTTTGAAACGTATGGGAGAAAGTGAACGGACTTGGTGGGTCAGGGTCGGATGTTCCAGGATCGGTATCGTACTTAAGGTATGCTGATCCATCGCCAAAATCGTATCGCCAGTATGTAACACCTGTCGATTTGTCCTCAAAGTTCACAGTAAGGGGAGCACAACCCTCCACCTTATCGGTAATAAACGATGCGCTAAGTGGAGTTGAAACGAGCACGTCGATAAACGCGCTGTCGGTCATATCGCATGCACCGGAGACAACAACCTTATACTTTGTATTCACCAGAGGTGTTGCCCAGGGTAGCTGTGAAGTGGGATCACTAAGGGTGCTATCGGGAGTCCAAACGTAATCGGTCCCGCCGTAAGCGTATAGCTGAACAGGGTTCCCATAACAGGTTTTAAGTACCTCGGAGTTAGTACCGGCTACTACAGCCTCTACATCCAACTCGTTGTAATCGGAAAAATACCCGTAGAAGCAACCCGAACTACTCCCACCATTAACAATACCCAGGTGGAATATATCCATGGTATTCTCCATGAAATGGCTGCCAACAGGTATTTGCGCAGTAGTAAAAGGCCCATAACGAGCAACGCTCCAGTCAGAACTGGGAATTGGAATAAAACTGGCAGGAGGAAAAAGGTCGTTCCGCACTACCCCATCGAACTCAAAGCCAGTCTCCGCCCCTTTGCGCACCATCATTATTATGTAAAAATTCTCAGTTGAGGTACGTGCAAAGGCCACCTGGGTACTGCCGGTACAGATATCGATTGGGGGTAGTATTGCACCTCCCTGTTCACAACCAAAGCCACCAACGTGCCAAACGTAAACTGGCTTATCGGTTACTACCCTATAATATGTTTCAGTTGTAGGTATCTGATAGTAAAGCTGCTGTTGGGCATTTACTGTTGTGGAAGCAACAACACCTCCTGCGGTATTATAAACTGTAACATTTGTTCCGTTTTGAGTTCCCAAAATATATATATGATCATGGTTATTAAGGAACGTTCTAATTATAGCATACTCCTTGCCTGCAATCGAGGTGGGAACCATTTGGTCGCCAGCTAAATCGTAGCAACCACCGGAAGTATGATAAAATGAATCGTCCTTAATGGTAACGGCAATGGGTTTTGTTGAAGTAATTCGCGTACCCCTTAATCTAGCTGCAGTTGATCTGTCTTTATTAAACGGAAAAAGGGAAAAGGTTTCGCCCCTATTCAATGTTTTAACTACGGTTCCCCCTGCAGGAACACCAGTCATTGGGTTACCATAGGATGCCTGAATGCCCGCTGGTAACTGGAATGTAACCACGGTATTATCTTCAGTGGCCACAACATCAATTGCACTAGGAGTATCAACTGTTACCCCATTATTTACACCATGAGTTTGAAAAGGCGCGTAAAAATCTGTACCTAAGGCATTTCGCCCTTTAAGTGCCCAAATATCTTTATTATTTTGCCTTGAAACCTCCCAGTAGGAAGTAATGGGATTTGTTGAGGTAATTAAAATTCCAAATTTATTAATACCTGAAGCATTTAACGGCTTATTCTCCAAACGATTTACGTCAACATATGAACCTAAAGCGTATGAAGTATTAATTGGTATAGCATTACAATCCGGCACACCTAGATTGACCCTTCTTACAACCCAACAAGACAAATCCTCCTGGTGAAAACTACCTGCCGGCATGTTGATTACGATATCCTGAAACCCGGTTGGATTCGTTATAGGATCGTACTGATTGGCAGGCATGCTTATTGTTATTGTAGCCGGAAGAAGACCTGTAGAGAATTTGAAATACGCATTAGCACCACCTGGGTGGAAATGGTTAATGGTTACCTCAGGCACAACAAACCAGAACTCGGTATCGGTCTGGGCATTAAGCCTATTGGCGGTACCACTAAGTATTGCAACTAAAAATGCAAGAAATAAACTATATACAGCAAAACGGTTTCGCATTTTTAGGATTGATTGCCATTAATCGACAAATATATTATTTTTGTTTACATTTTACGACTGTTTGTCATTAAATGTTCTAACTTCGTCAAATTAAGCTGATGTTAACAAGTAAACCTATTTGTCAGCTAATTTGTTAATAGGATTAACAAACCATTTATTAAATATAACGTAAAAATTATTTAATGGTTTACAATCTTTGACTATCTTACATAACCATACCACAAAAAGCTGGAATATGAAGGTTAAAGGCTACATTATAGGCATTATGCTATTTGTAATGCAAATAGCCAATGCCAGTGCGCAGGTGTACCTGAGCGAAGGTTTTGAAAACGGAACAAAACCCACTGGCTGGACCGAGGAGTACGTATCGGGTACCGAACCCTGGCGATACCGCAATGGAGGTCATAGCCCTAACGACAATAACTGGACCATTCCCCCTGACCAGGAAGATATAACACGAAACCCACCAAGCGCCCATAGCGGTACATACAATGCCATTTTCTTCAAGCAAAGCACCAATCAGGAGCGAACTAAGCTAATAACAAAACCAATAAATCTGGAAGGGACAATCCAACCCGAACTTAGCTTCTGGCTTTGCCAGGTTCCCTGGACATTTTCAGGCAACACAAATTGGGATTACCTAAGGGTATACTATAAAAGAAATATCACTGACAATTGGACGCTGCTGCAAGAATTTCTAGACCCTATAAGCGATTGGACCCAGTTCAAGGTAAACCTGCCCAACCCAAGCAGCACATACTACATAGCCTTTGAGGGGCAAACCAACTGGGGTTTTGGAACCTGTATTGACGATGTGATAGTTGAAGAGAAAGGGCTTCAACCCCGTTATGTCAGCGAATTAACTATTGTTCATCCCGATTTCACCTTTATTCCCAGCGGAAGCAGAAATGAACCAATACTCCGTCTTGGGTTTAAGGTCTTTGGCAACTCCGGCAACGCTACGCTCAATACCATTTTATTGAAATCTAAAAATAGCAGCGATAATGACCTTGAAGCCTCAGGGGTAAAACTTTACTTTACACAAACAGCCTTATTCGACACATTAACACCTCTTTCTACTGGCAAATCGTTTGTGAATGGAACAGCAACCTTTAATAGTTTAAACTACAACCTGCCCAATGGACAATCGTACGTATGGGTAACTTACAACATTAAACAAAATGCAACCCATGGCAATATTGCCGATGCCATGCTCGATGCTCTAAGCATACAGGTAAGCGATTCCCTATACCCAAAGCAGAGCGAAGACCCTACGGGAAATAGACTGATTTACGAAACAATTTATCGCGAGAGTTTTGAAGGCACTCATAATTGGACATTGAGCGGAGAATTCCAGGTTGGTCAGCCCCAGGGACTGGGTGGCTTTTTAGGAAACCCCGATCCCACATCAGCCTTTTCAGGGACCAAAGTACTTGGGACCGACCTAACCGGTTTAGGATCGGCCTTAGGTGATTACGAGAATTTTGTTACTGAAGCTGGAGCGTACAAAGCTATTTCTCCAACCATTGACGCGCTGTTCTACAAGGATTTAAGGATTTCGTACCGACGTTACCTAAACATTGAGGTTTGGGATAGAGCTACGGTTGATGTCAGCAAGGATAATGGAGGCTCATGGAGTAATATATGGTTTAACAACAACTACTTTACCGATAATCTTTGGCAAAAAACATCGCACACAGTGCCATCGGATGTATCGCGTTCCAACAGGCTGAAATTCATGTACAAGTTGGGGCCTACCGACAATTACAGCACATACTCAGGCTGGAACGTTGATGATTTCATAGTCACAGGCGACTATATCACCAAGGATGTAGGGGTAGTGGAATGGGTTTACCCCCTTTCGGGTTGCGGCCACTCTGCCACCGATAGTGTTACCGTTAAAGTTGCCAACCTTGGCGCCGAACCATCGCCAGCATCAATCCCAGTTCAGTACTCCTTTAACAATGGAGCCACCTGGGTAACCAACTACCTCAACCAGGTAATTGCCCCCGGCGACACTGTTGAATTCACCTTTAGCACCAAGGTTAACCTCTCTACGCCCGGAATAAAGCAGGTTAGAGCACGAACACGCCTTACCGGCGATGAGGACGCATCGAACGATGGTATATCGGGGCAAGTCTATATTGTTCCAACATACACCCTTCCCTACACGGAAACCTTTGAGAGCAACGATGGCTACTGGCGAAAGTTTGGGAATCAAATTTGGGAATGGGGTATACTAACAAAACCCACCATGAGCGGAGGCTCAAAGGCTTGGGCTACAAGCATAAGTCAAAACTATGGTTCATTGCTTACCGGGGCTACCGACACCTTATTCTACGACGATTTTGAAACAGTTACGGGGTGGACATTTACAGGAGAATTTGAGCGCAATCAGATAATCATGCAATGGGATACCATTCCAACATATACCTATAGCGGACAATACTGCATTGGAACGGACTTAAGCAGACAAGGAGCCAATAAAGGCATGTATGAACCCAATGTTACATGGTTTGCCCAATCGCCAATTATTGATATATCGAGCTACAGTAATCTAACACTTTATGCCTGGCGTTGGCATAAACTTGCAGCGGGCGATACAGCAATGGTTCAAGCCAGTAGCAATGGCACTTCATGGGAAACCCTATTTACAACTGGCGGTACAGCAGTTATGCATGAATACTGGGATGTTGATACCATACCAATCCCCGATAGTCTTGCGAACTTTGGAACTTTATACGTCCGTTTCGTATTGAAATCTAATGGTGATGCTAACGTGGCCGAGGGTATTAACTTTGATGATGTATGGATTACCGGAACGGAATTTAACTCGGAAACAGCATGGCTACAAAGCCCCTGCTTCGATTTCAGCAGTGTAACCAACCCCATAATCGACCTAAGCATTTTTAACCGCACTGAGCCCGAGGTAGATGGAACTACCCTATACTACTCCACCGACAATGGAGAAACCTGGCAACATGTTGACAATAGTGCTACGCACGACGATTACTTTAACTGGTATACCGATAGCCTTGTTAGCGCACTTGGTGTTGATGGATGGAATGGACTGGGAACTTCATGGGAACGTACGCGCCACCAACTACCTGCAGTTTTGGCGGGCCAAAGCAATGTGATTTTCCGCTTAGGATTCAAAGCCGATAAAGCCAACAACGATTATGGAGGCACAGCAATTGATAACTTTAAGTTATACGAAGCCCCATTTGACGTTGGAGTAGAAAGCATTTTAAGCCCTTCAACCGCATGCGACCTAAGCCAAAACCAGCCCATACAGGTAAGGTTACGCAACTATGGGATTAGAAATATGCAAACGGGCGATACCGTTGTGGTTAAGGTGAATATTGACCACACCATGGTTCCTGACACACAGACCGATACCATGATGCTAAGCACCCCACTGAACGCAGGCAGCTTTATCGATTACACCTTTAGCCGGGGCTTTAACATGAACATTAGCGGAAGTTATACTGTTGAAGCGCTAACTCAAATAGAAAACGATCCCGTTTTCTATTCATCGTCACCCAATGATACTGCTACAACAATAATTACGGTTCAGAAACCCTATGTGGAACTTGGTAACGATATTTGGACACTTCAACCCGACACAGTCGTTCTAGATGCCACCAATCCCGACCCATTAGTCACTTACAAATGGTATAAAGACCCTGATTACACAACTGTAATTGAAACAAATCCGACCTATTCCGTCATCGACGCAAATGGAGGCAAATTTGTTGCTGAATTAACAAACAATGTTCCTTGTTCAGCAACCGACACTATAACCGTTCACCGTTTAATCCGAGATGTAGGAATCTCTTCGTTTGAAAGCCCTGTAAGTTCCTGCGAACTATCGGACAAAACCCCAATTAAGGCTTTTGTGAAAAACTATGGAACTGACACCCTAACAATTGGAGACACTATAAGAATAAGCTATATTTTTAACGGCAATCCACGGGTTGACTCGGTTTGGGTTTCCGATAGAGCAATACTCCCGGGTGACTCTACAATCTTCTCCTTTGCTGATAGCCTCGATATGCAAGCAGTTGGCTCTTACATCCTTAAAGCCTGGGCTAACGTTTGGCTCGATAACGATGCAAATAATGATACCATAAACTCAACCATAGACGTTTGGGGATATCCAACCTTTAGCCTAAGGGACACCATGGGACTCATAAAAGACACCGTTAAGGTTACTAACATTGAATACACTTTAAATGCGGGAATATGGAATAGTTACTACTGGCATAACGATGGTTCTACAAACCAATTCTTTAATCAAACCCAAACTGGTTGGGCTATAGTTACTGTTAACGATGAACACAGTTGCCCTGCCACCGACTCTCTTTTTGTTGACCTACGATTCTCTGACATTACCGTTGATACTGTTTTAGTTCCTCAAACCGCTTGTGAAATATCAGGTACTGTATTCCCCAAAATAATTATTAGAAATGCAGGAACCGACACCATTACAACTGGCACCGACATCAACCTTAGCTATAAACTTAACGACGTTCTACAGGATTCTCCTACCCTTACTCTTGATTCCGAATGGTATCCCAACGAAACCAAAGAAATTATCTTTGGCAACGGGGTTGATATGACGGCAGTTGGAACCTATAACTTTGAGTTTGTTGCCAAAACTGCAAGCGATAACAAACCCGAGAACGATACTTTAAGACAAACCGTTTACATTTATGGCTACCCAAGTCTTGAATTGGGCGATTCAGTATTTACCCGTAACAACAGTTACCTTTTAGATGCCGGAGCAGGACGCGATAGCTACCTGTGGAACACTGCTGAAACAACCCAAACCATTACGGTTTCCCAAACAGGTAAATATAAGGTTACTGTTACTGAGAATGGTTTTTGCTCAACCACCGACTCGGTTTACGTAACCTTCCTAAAGCACGATTACTCAATTACCCAGGTGGTCAACCCAACCACATCGTGCAGCACCCCTGAAAAGCAAACCGTTAGCATTAAGTACACCAACATGGGTAATGACACATTAAAGGCAGGGCAGCAGGTAAGGTTTGGTTACCAGATAAACGAAAGCTACTTTGCCGAGGAAACATACACCCTTTTATCGGACTTACACCCGGGTCAATTTTTGCTCTATAACTTCACTGAAAAGATTGACCTATCAGAACCTCTTACCCGCGACATGATTGCTTATGGAATCTATACTGGCGACACTAACACAGGTAACGATACACTGTTGACCTCGTTTACAATAAATGAATCGCCCGTAGTTAATTTGGGCCCCGATAGGGTTGACCGCACCGGAAGCGTAACCCTCGACGGCGGTGAAGGGACAGGCTACACCTACCTGTGGCAGGATAACTCAACCGATAGGTACTACTTTGCTGAGAATACTGGAACCTACTGGGTGGAAACAACTGCACCAAACGGATGCTCCGATAGGGATACCGTTAACATTACCATCCTCCGCCCCGATTATAGAGTAACAACTATTATCGCACCCAGTACATCGTGTACCTTAAGCGCAACCGAGCAAGTTCAGGTTGAGGTTGAAAATGCTGGAACTGATACTCTTCAGGTTGGACAAAACCTATTTGTTTCGTACGAGGTGGATAACATCCTACAGCAAACCGAAGCAATAACCATGACCACAAAGTTTAAGCCGGGCGACAAGTTAACCCATACCTTTACCAAAACTTTCAACTTTAGCACACCTAGCTCATATACCATTAAAGCCTACACCACTTCAAACGATGACGTAAACCCATTTAACAATTCTTCCTCAAAGACCATCGATGTATGGGGGCTTCCCAATGTAAACCTTGGGATTGACACTGCCATCTGCCAGGGTACAACCCACACACTTGATGCAGGTGCAGGGTTTTCATCGTACCTGTGGAGCACCAGTGCCACCACCCAGACAATAGATGTTTCAACTGCCGGATTATACTGGTCAGAGGTTACCGACTCACACGGATGTATTAACCGCGACACGATTAATATAGGCATAAACCCTTTGCCAACTGTTACCCACGATCCTCTGGATGCAGTATGCTTCGACGAACCCGAATTTGCCCTTTCAGGGGGCAACCCATCAGGAGGTATTTACAGTGGCCCCGGAACCAATACTACTACCTTTAATGCATCGAACGCTGGCGCCGGCACCCATACCTTAACCTACACCTATACCGATGCAAATGGTTGCAGCAATAGCACTAATGTTGACATTACAGTTCATCCGCTCCCCGTAGTTGATTTAGGGTCTAACCGCTCAACAACCGAGCCTTTAACCCTTGATGCAGGAAGCGGATTTGTTACTTACCTGTGGCAAGATAACTCCACCAACCAAACATTTACCGTTACCGAAACAGGGCTTTTCTCGGTTACCGTTACCGACAATAATGGCTGCCATGGCTACGATGAGGTTTATATAACTTACCTGGAAACCCTTGACATAATTGTATCGAGCCTGCTTTCACCAGCTGATAAGTGCTACGACAACAAAACCGATTCCGTTAAGGTAGAACTCCTAAACCGCGGGACAAAAACCTTCACAACGGGTGAGACGATTGATGTCAACTACTACATTGGCACCTCAACACCCGTTAAAGAGCAGTATACATTCACATCGAACCTACCGCAAAATGGCACCGTGCAGTTTAAATTTAGCACACCAATAGCCCTTAGCACTGGTGAATTTAACTTCACCTGCTTCACAACCATAGCAGGCGACAATGGCGATTCAACCGAGTTCACTGTTAATGTTTGGGAGTTGCCAAACTTTGACTTTGGCTCCGACACAATTAAACATTCACTTCCATACGAGTTAGAGTCAGGTATAGGTGGTGTAACCTACCTTTGGAACACCGGTGCAACCAGCCCCACCATAACCATCTCAAACGGACAGTGGGGCAAGTACTGGTTAAGGGTAACTGATACCCATGGATGTATTGCTTCCGATACTGTTGTTGTTTGGTGGCCGGTGAGCGTTGAAACAATTACCGACACCCCTTATAGAGTCTCCATATATCCCAATCCTGCAAACGATGAACTTTACATTCAGGTTGATGGCGATAGAACCAGCAATTACAAGATTGAATTCATCGCACCATCAAGCTTAACGGTTGAACAGGTTGAAATTATTCAATCCAGTAGCTTTACCCAAAGGTTTAATGTAAATAGGCTGCAAGCGGGAATGTACTTTATCCGAATTTCCAATAGCCAGGGCGATACATTAATCAAAAAGGTTATCATAGGAAGAAAGTAAAAAGTCCCTTAACCCCCTAATAGAGCCGAAGTTAACTCCGGCTCTATTTTTTTACCCTAGATTTTTCCCAAAACGCCAAAAACAAAACGCCCCCTTAAACACAGTACACAAAGCCATAAAACTAGCTATCTTTGAACAAATCAATTTTGGTAACGTTATATTAAAAAATCTACATTTATGGATAAAATAAGCATTCAGGCCGATTGGCTAGACGGCATGGCCTTTGAAACTGAAGTTAATGGCCACAAACTCATTATTGATGCCGACGAAAAGGTAGGAGGTACAAACCGTGGGCCACGGCCTAAACCCCTCATGCTGGTTGCCCTTGCCGGGTGCACAGGAATGGATGTGGTTTCGATACTCAAAAAGATGCGCGAGGATGTAAAAAAGTTCCGCGTTAGCGTTGAAGCCCTCCAAACCGATGATCACCCAAAACATTACGTTGAAATGAAGGTTATATACGAGTTCTGGGGCAACAACCTCAACCCTGAGAATGTTAACAAGGCTGTTAAACTTAGCGACGAGAAGTACTGCGGTGTTAGCGCAGCGTACAGAAAAGGCATGAAACTAACGCACGAGGTGATTATACACAACGAATAGCCAAAATGGAAATCACGAAAGATATTAGCATTGAAGAGCTGGTTGAACAGGTTCCAGAGGCTGTATCGTTTCTTAGAGAGAAAGGTATTGTATGCATCATTTGTGGTGAGCCTGTTTGGGGAACCCTGTACGAAATTGCCTCGCAAAAGGGCTTTTCCGATTTGGAAATCGAGGAGTTGGTTGAAGGGATAGCAAGGTTAAAGGATAAAGGATAAAGGATAAAGGTTCAAGGTTTAAGGTTTAAGGTTTAAAGCAAATTGTGATTGGATTTGTGGGTTTAGCTGATTGTTAATCAGCGTAAACCATCTCAATCTTTGCTATCTGTGTTCTATTGAATTTTCTATCAACTATCAACCAACAACCAACAACTAAATAGGTATCACAGAGTTACACAGTGTTACACGGCGTTTCACAGAATGGCATTCACGAACAACGAACAACGTTTCACGAACAACGCTATTTGTCATTCCGAGCTAGTCGAGGAATCTCTATTTATTTAAAATTTAAGATTTAAAATTTAAGATTTAAGAACTCACTAGTTAACACACGTCTTTCGACACGCACATTATTCGCCCTAAAAGGGCAAATCACATTAGCCCAGGGTTTTAACCCTGGGTATTGTTGTATAAAAAATTTTAGGCGATGCACGCAATACTTATTCCAAAGAGAAACACTGAATAGTTGCATCGCAACAGAAGAACATTCCAAAGAGCAAAAAGTAAATAAGAGAATGAAGACGCAGAGAGATGCTTCGGCAAGCTCAGCATGACAATATTTTCACGAAAAACGAACAACGTTTCACGAACAACGAGTAACATTCCCAGCCCCGTAGGGGCGAAATATTTGTAACCCAATGACCACTCCCATATGCATAGCGATGCACGCAATACTTTTTCCAAAGGGCATGGGTGATGCGTTGCATCGCAACAGATAAGCAATGCAAAGAGCCATTTTCACGTTCTTTTATGTCTTGACACATTAAAGAACCAAAGAAAATCCAGAGTAAAAATTTGCATTTGTTAAATACATTTTCGATATTGCACGTGTAAATGTGAAATTAAAATGATTCGATACTCCAAAGCCAATAATAATTCCAATTTCAACAATAACCTGTTGAAACGGGAAGGTTTTGGCGTTTGGTGAGCAAGATACAATACTAGTTCAAGGCCTTCCTAAAAAAACAGGAAGGCCTTTTTTGTTTAACACATTCCATATGCTGCAAAGAGTAAATAATAACAACAATAATCGTCCGCCACCCCCCGGGAATGGTTATGCTTTACCCTGCCCTTCCCGGTAATTCCGCGAAGGGCATTCTTTTTTCAAACTTCAAACTATCAACACTAACCAAAATAATATAACCATGGAATCAAAAGTTTTTGAAACACTTACAGGCGACATTTGCCGTTCGGTTGAAACCGAGGACGCTATCACCCTAATCAAGGAGACCTTTCCAAAGCTGCTGGCAAAAAAACTAAACCTGAGGCGGGTAACCGCACCGCTTATAGTTGAGGCTGGTCTTGGCATTAACGACGATTTAAACGGAATTGAAAAGCCCGTAAGTTTTACCGCCAATTCCATTGGCAAACGAATTGAAATTGTTCAATCTCTTGCGAAATGGAAGCGATTAACACTTGCCCGTTTGGAATTACCCAGTGGTAGCGGAATATATACCGATATGAATGCACTAAGGCCCGATGAAACCCCCGATGCAATTCACTCAGTTTACGTTGACCAGTGGGACTGGGAAAAACGTATCGATACTTCGGAAAGAGGCGTGGAATACTTCCGTAAAACAGTTAATGCTATTTATGAAGCCATCTGCGAAATGGAAATGGTGGTTGCCACTCACGTCGATGGGATTACTCCCGAACTACCCAAGAGCATTCATTTTGTTCATTCGGCAGAATTGGAGGCAATGTACCCAACTCTATCGTCGCGTGAGAGAGAGAATGTTATATGCAAACAGTTTGGAGCAGTTTGCATCGAAGGGATTGGATACCCGTTGTCCGATGGTAAACCATCGGATGGAAGAGCCCCCGATTACGATGATTGGTCAACACTCCGCCCCGATGGATACAGAGGTCTAAATGGCGATATTCTTGTTTGGCACAAGCCACTAGGAATAGCCCTTGAACTCTCTTCGATGGGAATTAGGGTGGACAGTGCAGCCCTAAAGTTACAGCTGCAGATGCAAGGCTTAGAGCATCGAAGTAAATTGCACTACCATAGCTTGCTACTAAACGGTAAACTTCCACAAAGCATTGGGGGAGGCATAGGGCAATCGCGACTCTGCATGTTCTTACTCCGCAAGGTACATATTGCACAGGTGCAAGCATCGGTTTGGCCGGAGGGGCAAGGATTATGACGAAGGATAAAGGATAAAGGATAAAGGATAAAGGATAAAGGGTAAAGCGTGAACCGTTAAACGTGAGCCGTTAAATGGGATTGAACAATAAGCGAAACCCCCTGTTATCAAGAAGGATAATGGATAAAATTTAGAAGAGGTTAATACAAAAGGTTCTTTTTACGAATAACGAATCACGAACAACGCTACTTGTCATTCCGAGTCATATCCTAAAAAATAACACACATGATTTTGTTATAAAAAACAGGCATTGCTGGTTTCAATTATTCCTAATACACTCCTACCCAAATTAACGCGCGCTGAATGATTGCGTGCGTTTTTTTTACATAACCGAAATGTATCTTTCAAATTATTACCGTTTTACGAGTCAAACTTACATTTTAAACCTTTTTATTGTAAAATATCTAAAAATATGAAGCGATTAAAACAGATTTGCTTTAACTTTGTCATATCACAATATGTCCAATTCATTAAACTGTTGGAATCATGCAAAATTTAGACTGGAAGAATCTTCCGTTTGGTTACGTTAAAACCAAGTATAACGTTCGATGCTATTACAAGGATGGCAAATGGAGCAGCCTTGAGGTATCGGATTCAGAATATATTAACATTCACATGGCCGCTACGGCCCTGCATTACGGCCAAGAGGCCTTTGAGGGCATGAAGGCTTACCGTGGCAAAGATGGGAAAATTCGTCTTTTCAGATGGGATGAGAACGCCCAGCGGCTTCAACACTCAGCTGAAGGGATTTTAATGGCACCTGTGCCCAAAGAACTTTTTTACGAAGCCGTGGTTAAAGCCGTAAAGCTGAACGAGGAGTTTGTACCGCCATTCGGAACTGGGGCATCGCTTTACATTAGGCCTTTGCTATTTGGCTCTGGTGCCGAGGTTGGCGTTCGGCCTGCTAAGGAGTACATGTTTGTTGTGTTTGTTACTCCTGTAGGACCATACTTTAAGGAAGGCTTCAACCCTGTTAAAATTGCCATTGTTCGCGATAGCGACCGAGCAGCCCCACTTGGTACTGGTACCTTTAAGGTAGGTGGAAATTACGCAGCCAGTCTTCGGGGGGTAGAGAAAGCCCGCAAAGCAGGATACAGTTCACCAATGTATCTTGATGCAAAGGAGAAGAAGTATATTGATGAAATAGGTGCTGCCAATTTCTTTGGTATCAAGAACAACACCTACATCACCCCAAAATCAACATCAATACTAGGCTCCATTACTAACAAGAGCATTATTCAGCTTGCCGAGGATATGGGCTTGAAGGTTGAACGCCGCCCTGTTCCTGTTGAGGAACTTGAAACTTTTGAAGAGGTTGGAGCATGCGGAACCGCTGCAATCATTTCACCAATTGGGGAGATCAAGGATTTGGAAACAGGGAAGGTTTACACATTCTGCAAGGATGGTAAGCCCGGCCAAATCTCAACCAAACTTTACGAAACCCTTGTTGGAATTCAATACGGCGAGCTTGAAGATAAGCATGGATGGGTAACCGTGATTGAGTAAGATAGATAAGGATAAAGGATAAAGGATAAAGGGTAAAAGGATGTCTTTTGTGTGACAATAGAAACATTAAAACCTAGATAACTTATTTTAAGCAAAACCGGATTAATAGTTCATCTCTGAACTTTTCCGGTTTTGTTTTTTTGGGGGAATAATAACGCCGTTAAAAAGCAAAATCTTAAACAGTCAGTCAGCTAAGTAAGATTTTTTTATCTTTACAAATAACAAAATCCATAGGCTAACCAATAAACGTAAACCATTTAAAACTATGAAATTTTTAAAAAAAATTATTGCATTTGCACTTATTGCCATTGCGTTACAGTCATTTGCTCAAACCCAAACAATCAGGCAATTTACCTTGCCCAACGGATTAACCGTTATACTTGATGAACAACACGACCAACCCGAAGTGTTTGGCCTGATTGCAGTGAAAACTGGCGGCAAGAACGACCCCGCCGATGCTACCGGCATGGCCCACTACCAGGAACATATGCTTTTTAAGGGGACAACCACGCTGGGAACCATTGACTGGGAAAAGGAGAAACCACATATCGACAGGATATTTCAGCTTTACGATTCGCTTGGCAAAACCAAAGATCCCGAAAAAAGAGCATTAATTCAGAAAGCGATAAACGAAGAGTCCGTTGAGGCAAACAAATTCGCCATACCCAACGAGATGAATAACCTGCTGAATGAAATGGGTTCAACCCTAATTAATGCCGGAACAGGTCCTGATTACACCCTATACTACAACAAATTTCCGGCAAGCCAGGTGGAACGTTGGCTCGACCTATACGCCCATCGGTTCACTGAACCCGTATTTAGAGGTTTTCAGGCAGAACTCGAAGTAGTTTATGAGGAGAAAAACCTTTACAACGACCAGTTCCAGACCCGTTTACTTGAGGAATTCCAGAAATATTTTTTCAAAAATCACCCTTATGGACAACAATCCCTGATAGGAAGCATTGAGGACTTAAAGAATCCTTCGCTTACCAAAATGTATGAGTTTTTCAAAACATACTATGTGCCCAACAACATGGCCCTAATCCTATCGGGCGATTTTAATTCCGAAGTAGTTATTCCAGCCATTGAAGAAAAGTTTGGCAAATGGCAGCCCCGTGAGCTGCCTGAACCCCGAAAATGGGATGAGGCTCCCTTTAACGGACGCGAATTCCACGAGGCAAAACTTAGCCCTATAAAGCTTGCAATACTTGGATATCGCACTCCTAACGCCACCGATCCCCGTAAGCCCTTGCTCGATGTTACTACCCGATTACTTAACAACAGCTACTCTACCGGTTTGCTGGACAAGTTAACGCTCGATGGAAAATTGCTTGCAGCACAAGCCATGATGATGCCATACTACGACCACGGAGCAATAATCTTTATTGTTGTTCCCAAGGTGGTTGGCCAAAAACTTGAAGATGCCGAAAAATTGGTTCTCTCTGAAATTGAAAAGCTTAAAAAAGGGGAATTTGATGAGAGCCTGCTGGAAGCAATAAAGCTTGAAATTTACCGTAACACTAACACAAAACTCGAAAACATTCAGAACAGAGCATTAACCCTCAGCGAAGCCTTCACCCAAGGTAAAAGTATTGATGAGGCACTCACCTACCCCGAAAAGGTAAAATCGATAACCAAAGCCGATATTGTAGCTATTGCAAACGAGGTTTTTGGCCCTAACTACCTTGCCTTTTACTCCAAAATGGGCTTCCCCAAAAAGGAAAAGATAGCCAAGCCCGACTTCAAGCCCCTACTCTCAAATACAAAAGCCCGAAGCGCTTATGCCCAGCATTTCGACTCGCTCTCTATTCGCACCCCTAACTTTAAATTCATTGATTTTGATAAAGATTTGAAAGTGGTTGAACTTGCCGGTGGGCATAGGCTCCAATGCGTTGAAAACCCTAAGAACGATATTTTCTCTTTGAATATTGAGTTTAAAGTAGGTAAAGCTTCACTGCCATTGCTTGGATTTGCTGCACAGGGTATGGCTTTAGCCGGAGCAGGCGAATACGATGTAAACGCACTGAAAACTGAATTTGCCAAGTTAGGCTCATCGTATAGCATCTGGGCTAATGAAAATAAAACTACTATAACCATTAATGGTATTGAAAGCAACCTGGAACCCACACTCAAACTTGTTGGCTTACTGCTTAGCGATCCCAAACTTGAACAATCAAAAATTAAAACAATTGTAGCCAACGAGAAGGCAACGCGTAAGATGGAACGCTCCGAACCCGACAACGTGGCCGAAGCACTGGTTGAATATGGGTTATATGGCGATGAATCCTACTACACCAAACGGTTATCCATGAGCAGTGTAAAAAAACTTAAGGCCCAAGAGCTGGTTGATGCTTTTAAGCAAGCAACTGGCTATACTGCCACCATAAACTATTGCGGAAATACCAGTGCCGATAAAATTTCCGATATAATAAGCAGCTACTTACCACTCTCCTCAAGCCCTATGGTTGACAAAACACCCCTCGATAAACCTGCTAAACAGTACACCGAAAACACTATCCTTTTTGTTAATAAACCAAAAGCACGCCAAAGCAAGATGTTTGTATTTATTAATGGCAAACCCTTTGAAATTGGTGATGCTGCATACATCGATGCCTTTAACGACTACTTTGGCGGAGGTTTTTCCGGCTTAATGCTTCAGGAAATACGCGAATACCGCTCACTGGCATACGCTACAGGGGGCTCGTTCCGCTACCCGCTAGAAAAGGGTAAACCGGTTAACTTTATTGGTTATGTTGGAACCCAGTCCGATAAAACGCTTATTGCCATGGAAACCCTCGATACTCTTATCAGGCAAATGCCCGCAAAACCTGAACGTATTGAGATGATTAAAAGTCATCTGGAGCTATCGGCACAAACCAACCGGCCAAACTTCCGTAATATTGCATCAACTGTTGATGTGTGGAAAAAAAGAGGCTTTCCGGTTGATCCACTAATTATTAAACTACCAATTTACCGGGGTTTAACATGGGAAAATATTGATGAATTCTACAAGGATCGCATGAAAAACAACCCTGTTGTTTACATGATTGTTGGCGATGAAAAGAATATCGACATGAAGAGCCTTGCCAAATACGGCAAACTAGTAAAAATCAAAGAAAAAACACTTTTCAGCAAGTAGTTCCTATTACGGTATTACAATAAAGGCAGTCCCTAATTGACTGCCTTTATTTTTTTCACTAAATTTCGATTGCCAAAAACAAAATACCATGAAAATCAAAATCATATTAATAATAGCTGTTGCAGCGACACTTGTATCGTGCCAAAGGCAAGGCTCGTCAGATATTGACAGCACTGCATACCTGGAAGAAATTACCATAAAACAGCTGCAGGACGGTTATCGCGAAAAGCGCTTTACCGTGGAGAAGGTTGTAAACGACTACCTGAAACGCATTGAACTCCTTGATAAAGAAGGCCCTTGCCTGAACTCGGTTATAGCCATCAACCCCGATGCGATAAAAATAGCCAAGGAGTTAGATGAGGAATTAGCACAAGGCAAGGTTCGTGGGCCACTTCATGGAATACCTGTAATCCTAAAAGATAACATTGATACACGTGACTCAATGCCAACCACTGCCGGTGCAACGGTTTTAAGGAACTCCTTCGTTGGACGCGATAGTTGGATTGCTGCAAAGCTTCGCGAGGCCGGTGCAGTAATAATAGCCAAAGCAAACCTGAGCGAATGGGCTAACTTTAGGGCGAGTCGTTCGTCGAGCGGATGGAGCGGAGTTGGCGGGCAAACCCGAAACCCATACGAACTTGACAGAAACCCCTGTGGGTCGAGTTCGGGGTCGGGCGTGGCCGTATCGGCTAACCTTTGTGCATTTGCCATTGGCACTGAAACCGATGGTTCAATCATGTGCCCGTCGAACAACAACGGGATTGTGGGCCTAAAGCCCACAGTTGGGCTTATTAGCCGCAGCGGTATAATTCCCATCTCGTTCACCCAGGACACACCAGGCCCCATGTGTCGTTCGGTTTCCGATGTGGCCTACTGCCTTGGAGCAATGGTTGGCCCCGATCCAAACGACCCAAAAACACTTGACCCTAACGCCAGGTTTTATAACGACTACACCCAGTTCCTCCGACTTGACGGGCTAATGGGAAAACGTATTGGATTTATTACCAATGCATCGGGTTTTCACCATAAGGTTGACACGCTCATGAGCAAGGCCATAAGCGATTTGCGCCGTTTTGGAGCCGAGGTGTTTGAGGTTAGCCTGCCCATACCTCAAGAAGTAAACAGTGCAGAATTTCAGGTGTTGCTCTATGAATTTAAGGATGGTCTTAACCGCTACTTTGCCAGTTTAGGCGAAAAAGCACCAGTTAAGAGCTTAGAGGAGTTAATTTCTTTTAACCGTACCGACACTATTGAACTACGCCACTTTAACCAACATCTACTTGAACTTGCTCAAGGCAAAGGTGACCTAAACTCGCCTGAATATATAAAGGCACTTGAAACCATGCAAAAAGGGATAAGGCAGAATGGAATTGACAAAGTGATGGACGAAAACAAACTTGACCTACTCATAATTCCAACAGGTTCGCCTGCATGGAAAACCGATTTGATTTTAGGTGATAATTACATAGGTGGTAACACTTCGTATGCAGCCATGGCTGGTTACCCAAGCATTACCGTTCCAATGGGAAATATCGATGGTTTGCCTGTCGGTATCTCGTTCATTGGGCGCGCCTGGTGTGAGTCAACACTTATTGAAGCAGCATACTCCTACGAGCAGGGGACAAAGCACAGAATAAAACCTAAATTAATGAAGTGAGTGAAAAGATTCTTGCATTAAACCCCGCTTAATTGACCAAAGGTAACGATACCACCACTGTTGTTCCCTTTTTAACCTCAGAAAAGAATGTAATGCTCCCTTTGTGTTCATTTACAATTTTATAGGCAATTGAAAGACCTAAACCAGTTCCCTGTTGAGGGCTTTTAGTTGTAAAGAATGGTTCGGTTATTCTGGGTAAAATATCCTTTTCAATGCCACAGCCATTGTCTTGAATGGAAATAACAGCGTGTTGGTTTTTGAGCTCTGTTACCACAATAATCTCACCTTGATTCTCTATTGCCTGAATAGCGTTCAGTAGTATATTGGTAAATACCTGGTGCAGCTTTCCAATATTACCTTTAATTCTTATATCGCTATCAGCATACTTTTTTTGGATTTGAATTCTATCCTTATACTGGTTTTGTAGAATAAGCAAGCAATTATCAACAATAGCATGGATATTACAGTCGTCATTAAGTTCCTTACTATCCTTGCTGAATTGATTTAACCCCCGAACAATTGCGGTAACCCTATCAATTCCCAGTTTCATGCTACCTAACAAAGGCGATACTTTTTCCAGGTAATCCGGAAGCTCAATTGTGAAAAAGTTGTTAAGTCCAAGATAAGCCCCCATGATAAAGTTAAGCGGATTATTAATCTCATGGGCCACACCAGCTGTTAGAACACCCAGAGAGGCCATTTTTTCAGCTTCAAATAGTTTCATCTGAACCGTCTTGAGATTGTGGAGCGCATCCTCAAGTTCCGACTTTTGTTTTGAAATAAGCTCGTTTTTCTTATTAAGTTCTTCATTTATTGATTTAAGTTCCTCGTTGGCTGCCTTTAGTTCACAGGTACGCTCAACAACAAGTTTCTCGAGGTTGTTCTTGTAGTTCAAAATATTGCTGTGTAACCGGGCATTCTGAATTGCAATTGCCAATTGGTTGGCTACCGTTTGGGCAAGCGCAACTTCATGGTTGGTAAATTTTCTTGAACGCTTACAAGTTCCTAGGATTAGTACTCCAATTGCCTCGTTCTGCTGTACAAAGGGTAAATACAACAAGCTCCTCAGGTTGCGAAGTTTTACAACCATTGACTCAGCAGGCGATAAATCAGCGGTTAAGGTGTCGTCAAGAGCTATAGGTTTCAATCCATTAATAGCTCTTTTAACATGAGGGTGATCTTCAAGCCAAGCCTTTCTGAGCGCTTCGGGCATATCGGGGTTGAGGGGTGGCGTTGTGGCACCCAACCAAAGTTCCTGTTCATTCTCCAGAATGTAAATAGCGGCACTTTCAATCTGGAGCAACCTCGAAATTCCATCACTTATTGTTTGGAGTACACTATCGTAGTCGAAGGAGCTAATAATACTATGTCCAATCTCAATTATTGTATTCAGCTCATTCAGTACTCTTTTCTTTTTATATTTATCGGGGGTTACCATAGCCACTTAAAACACGTTTTAACTCTAGCCCAAACCAGATTGCTACAATAAATTTACAAGAAATTGTTTTTAAAGTCAAGTGGTAAAAATGAAAATTTACACCGGGAAGGAGAAAATTACAGGTAAACCGAAACTTAGCATTCTTTTTTTTATCAACCTATATGATTTTTAAGAAAAATCATGTAGGTTTGTATGATAGTGAAGCAAGTATTTATACTTGTGCCCTAACATTAATATGTTGGCTATGCAAAAATATCTACTCGCACTAGTTGCTGTTTTGGCGTTTAGTTTTGTACATGGGCAGCAAGCCGGGGGTAAAAAGCGGCAACCTAAAGGGCCATACCCCAACGACTGGGTTTTGGTGGAAAAGGGTGGCTCATTTGGATTTATTTCCAGCACCGGCAAGGAGATTATTAAGCCACAATACACACGTATTCATCCTTTCGATGAGTTTCAGCGGGGGTGGGCAATGGTTGAAAAGGATGGATTTTTTGGATTTATCTCGGCCGAGGGCAAAGAGATTATCAAACCCCAGTACACAAAAATTTACCCCTTTGGTGACTTTAACCGCGGATGGGCAATGGTGGAGGTGAACGGTAAGTTTGGATTCATATCGGTTGAGGGTCGTGAAATCATCAAGCCAATTTATAGTAAAATTTACCCTATCGGCGAGTTCTACAAAAACCTAGCCATGGTTGAGAAAGATGGATTAATTGGCTTTATATCGCTCGATGGAAGGGAAGTTCTAAAACCCCAGTATCAGAAAGTGCATCCGTTTGGCGAATACCAAAAGGATTGGGCATTGGTTGAAAAGGATGGTTTTCTTGGCTTTATCAATGGCGAAGGGAGAGAAATTGTTAAACCACAATACTCAAAAATCAGTCAGTTTAACGAGTACCAAAAGGGTTGGGCGTTAGTACAGCGCGACAACTACATGGGATTTATTAACTCCGAGGGCAAGGAAATAGTTAAACCACAGTACACCCAGATCATGCCTTTTGACCAGGTGCAAAGGGGTTGGGCTCTTGTGGAACGCGATGGCCTTTGGGGTTTTATTTCGAGCGAAGGCCGGGAAGTGGTAAAACCAAAGTACGAAAAGATTAGTCTTAACGATTCCACTGCCTTCCAAAAGACAAGGCCATAATGGAATACTTTGATTCTTGCCGGGTTTACTCAAAGAACTTGTTCAAACAAACCACAATCTAGAAAAAACATGGGTAGATTCCGAATTGAAGCCAAATGGGCATTAATATTTTCGCTAATGACCTTGGCTTGGATGGTGCTTGAAAAGGTATCGGGGTTACACGGGAAATATATTGATTACCAGTATTACCTCACAAATCTTTTTGCTATCCCAGCTATAGCTGTAATGGTTCTGGCATTAAAGGATAAAAAACAAAATTTCTTTCATGGCAACATGAGCTACCTGAATGGCTTAATTACTGGTATTGTGCTCTCCCTATTCATTGCGATTTTAAGCCCCTTAACCCAGTGGATAATATCGTATGTGATTTCACCCGAGTATTTCCCAAATGTTATAAAACGTTCTGTGGAATTGGGTTACTACAAGTCTGTTGCTGAAGCTGAAGCCTTTTTCAACTACAAAAATTTTGCTATTCAGAGTGCTATTGGTGCATTGGTAATGGGAATTTTAACCACTGCTATTGCTATGATATTTATTAGGACAAAGGGTTCGAATAAGTAACCTTATCGCATTCCTGCTGTCAACCTACTATTAATAGTTTTTCACATTTAATCAATTCAAAATTTAATATAAGTTTTACCGCCATAAACTTCATAATCAAATTTTTTTATATATTTGTTGCCATCGAATGCCATTCTTTTTAGATAAAGAAGGGTTTGAATTATAGAGAAGAGCGGAGAGAACAGGCTCAATGAAGCTCTAGCAACCTGCCCCCCAAAAGGCAAGGTGCTAAAACCTGACCCGAGAGGGTAATTATAACTCTAAACTCTGATGTTATGCAAAGTAAACATCTCAACAGTATTGAATTATGCGCAATCAGTTCTTTTGCGCTAAACAATTTACTTTTTAGGCTTTCCCACTCTCTTTCAATGCGAATGCGCCCCTGCGCGCAATAGCTAATTCATAAAACCTATTGGTTTTAGCCTGCATGCCGTTTGCGGCGGGCTAAACAATTGCCTACGCATAGGCAAAAATCTCACACTTTACCAATTCCAATAAAAATATTGAGACAATGAACAATACATATCATTTTGACACCCTGCAGGTTCATGCAGGGCAAGGGGTGGATACAAACACGCTTTCGCGGGCTGTACCCATATACCAAACCACATCGTACCTTTTCCGGAATTCAGAGCATGGGGCAAACCTTTTTGCCTTAAAGGAGTTTGGGCATATTTACACACGGTTAAGCAATCCTACAAACGATGTACTTGAGCAACGGCTTGCTGCACTAGAGGGAGGCAAAGCGGCTGTGGTGGTATCGTCGGGGCATGCTGCGCAGTTTATAGCGCTTACCAACATTATGGAGTCAGGCGATAATTTCGTGAGCTCTCCCTACCTGTATGGCGGAAGCCATAACCAGTTTAAGGTCACCCTTAAACGCCTGGGCATTGAGGCAAGACTTGCAAAAAGCCTTAAACCGGAAGATTTTGAATGCTTGATTGACAGTAAAACCAAAGCCGTTTACGTAGAAACCATTGGAAACCCAAGCTTTAACATCCCCGATTTTAAGGCACTTGCAACCCTGGCAAACCAACACCAAATCCCACTAATTGTTGATAACACCTTTGCAGGTGCTGGTTACCTATGCAGACCCATTGAATGGGGGGCTAACATTGTTGTGGAATCAATAACCAAATGGGCAGGAGGACACGGAACCAGCATGGGTGGTGTCATAGTTGATGCCGGCAACTTTAACTGGGGAAACGGAAAATTTCCACAGTTTTCGGAGCCATCGGAGGGTTACCATGGGTTAGTATTCTGGACTGCATTTGGCGAGGATAGCCCTCATGGGAACATTGCATTTGCCATTAGGGCAAGGGTTGAAGGGTTACGCGATTTTGGCCCAGCCATCAGCCCTTTCAATGCTTTTCAAATATTACAAGGAATTGAAACTTTATCGCTGCGCATGGAAAGGCATTGCAGCAATGCCCTTGCACTTGCCAAGTGGCTCAAAACAAACAGGTATGTTGAAAGGGTTTGCTACCCCGGACTACCCGATGACCCAAACCACATTCAAGCAAAAAAATATCTTATAAATGGCTTTGGGGGAGTATTGACATTTACACTCAAGGGTAACCTGGAGCAAACCCAAACGTTTGTCGATAGCCTTAAGCTTGTTAGCCATCTTGCTAATGTTGGCGATGCCAAAACGTTGATTATCCAACCCGCTGCTACAACTCACCAACAACTTAGCGAAGAGGAACGCCTTGCAGCGGGCGTTTTGCCAAACCATCTTAGGGTTTCGGTTGGCATTGAGCACATCAACGATATTATTGCCGACTTTGAACAGGCCTTTCAAAAAATCTTTAGCTAACTCAAAGCAATTTAATACATTGTGGCAGAAATCTTTTAAAAAAAAACCGACATGAAAGTAACGGAAGGCAACCTGGAACTTAAAACACTCCAACTTGAATGTGGCGAAGTGCTATACGATGTAAACATTCGTTACCATATACTAGGCGATATTCAAAAAAATCCCGAGAGAGTTATTTGGATTTGCCACGCCTTTACGGCCAACAGTAATCCGGCCGACTGGTGGCCCGAGATGGTTGGACAAGGTAGGTTGTTCGACCCTGAAAAATACACTGTGGTATGCGCCAACATCATTGGCTCATGCTATGGTTCAACCGGGCCTATGAGCGTTAACCCTAAAACAGGCAAACCTTACCTCAGGAGCTTTCCGTTAGTTACCATCCGCGATGTTGTTACTGCGCACCAAATACTTAAGGAGCACCTTGGTATTGACAAAATATGGGTATTAACCGGCGGTTCAATTGGAGGATTCCAGGCCATGGAATGGGAATGTATGTATCCCGGCACAACCGAGAATCTCATACTGATTGCCACTGCTGCCGAGGCTTCGCCTTGGGTTAAAGCATTCAGCCAATCGCAACGGCTTGCAATACTTGCCGATGGAACCTTTGACGATGCTAATCCAAACGGAGGTAAAGCAGGGCTTAAAGCAGCGCGTAGCATTGCGCTGCTTAGCTACCGCGGACGCAGCAGCTACAACCTTACCCAACAGGATACTGACCCAAATCAGTTATCGGACTTTAAAGCCTGCACATACCAGGACTACCAGGGCGATAAACTGGTTAAGCGGTTCGACGCCTACTCCTATTTCGCCCTGAGCCTAATGCTCGATAGCCATAACATGGGCAGAGGTAGAGTAAACAATGAAGCGGCTTTAAACTCAATAAAAGCACGAACACTGGTTGTGGGTATCGATAGCGATATACTTTTCCCGGTTGAGGAGCAACATTTCATTGCAGACCACATCCCAAGCGCGGTTTACCGCGAAATTCACTCCCAGTTCTGCCACGATGGATTTCTGATTGAGTACCAACAGCTAACATCGATTATCAGCGAATTCATCAACCTTTAAAAAATCAACAGAAATGGAAACTTTAACATTCACAAATACACGTAAAAACTCAAAGTTAAACGGAGTAAACCAACAGGTTATTGGTCTTTTCGGACTTGGCAATGTGGGCAATGCGCTTTACCACGTAATTGCTGAAATTACAAAGAGCAAAGCATACATAAAGCGCATCTGTGTTAAGCAACGCCATAAAAACAGGGAGGTTCCACACGAATTAATTACCTACAATGCTGCGGATATAATTAACGATGAGGAAATTAACCTGATTGTTGAACTTATCGATAACGCCAATGAAGCATACCACATAGTAAAATCGGCGTTGCTTAGCGGCAAGAGTGTGGTTTCAGGTAACAAAACCATGCTGGCACACCATCTTCCGGAACTAATAGCCATACAGCATGAAACGGGATCGGCTTTGCTTTACGATGCTTCAGCATGTGGGAGTATACCTGTAATTCGGAACCTTGAAGAATACTACGACAACGACCTTTTAGAATCGATTCGTGGCATCCATAATGGCTCAACAAACTATATCCTCTCCAACGTATTCAGCCAAGGGGTAGATTATCATTGGGCGCTAAAACAAGCACAGGAACTGGGCTTTGCCGAAAGCAACCCCGATTTTGATGTGCTAGGATTCGATGCACTCTATAAGCTGATAATACTTGCCGTGCATGGATTTGGTACATACGTTCACCCTAGCGATGCCTTCTGCTATGGCATAAACAATCTTAAGGCTTACGACATACAGTTTGCCCGTGAAAAGGGGAAAAAGTTCAAACTGGTTGCTCAGCTCCAAAAGCTAAATGCCGACTACTTTACGCTTTTTGTTATCCCAACACTGGTAGAACCCTCGGACTATATCTATAATGTTGAGAATGAGTTTAACGGGGTGGTTGTTGAGGGACAATACTACGACCGGCAATTCATGTTTGGTAAAGGTGCGGGCGGATACCCAACCGGTTCGGCTGTGCTGAGCGATATTACAGCTCGCTTCCATAACTACCGCTACGAGTATAAAAAGCAAAAATACTTTACGCCACCAGCCTATTCAACAGACGTTGAGCTGGAGCTCTATATCCGATACCACAACCTAACTGATGTCAGTATTTTTGGGGAACGCAAGGTTACAGAACAACATTTCGCCACCGATTTCCGATGGGAAATAGCATGGGTAAAGCTCAATGAGCTTATCAGAGTAAAGGAGTTGCTTCCAAAGTTAAACCTGTTTCTTGCTTTTACCGGTAATTTTAGGTTTAGCCCTATTGACAAGGCACTATCAAGCAAGGTAACTTGTGCTGATGATTACCAACCTATTGTTGATGCATTCTGAACATCGATTTTATGGAAATACAACAGTTTTGAGGGAGTTACTGAAAAGCAGGATACTGGTGCTGGATGGTGCCATGGGCACCATGATTCAAAGGTACAGACTAAAGGAGGAGGATTTTAGAGGCGATATTCTCAAGAGTCACCCGGTAAACCTTAAGGGCGACAACGACCTGCTTAACCTTACCCGCCCCGATGTGATAGGGCAGATACACCGTGCCTACCTTGAGGCCGGAGCCGACATAATTGAAACCAACACCTTTAACTCCACACGCATTTCGCAATCGGACTACGGGTTGGAGCAAATGGTTTACGAGTTAAACCTAGCCGGAGCCAGGCTTGCCCGTTCCATTGCCGATGAGTTCAGTAATGCCAATTCACAAAAACCGCGATTTGTAGCCGGTTCCATAGGGCCAACCAACCGTACTGCCAGCATGTCGCCCGATGTGGAGCGTCCTGGCTACCGTGCAGTAACCTTTGACCAGCTTGTAAGCGCATACACAGAGCAAGCTGAAGCGCTTATTGATGGTGGGGTTGATATTCTGCTAATTGAAACCATATTCGATACCCTTAACGCCAAAGCTGCGCTGTTAGCCATTTCAGAGATACTTGAACGCAGAGGTATAGATATCCCTGTTATGGTGTCGGCAACCATAGCCGATAACGGGGGACGGTTGCTTACCGGGCAAACCCTTGAGGCATTTGTCTGCTCTGTATCGCACTTCCCGCTACTGAGCATTGGCTTGAACTGCGCCTTTGGCGCAGAACAGATGTATCCGTTTGTCGAGGAGCTTTCGGCTATTACTCCATTTTTTGTTAGCGCACACCCCAATGCAGGGCTACCAAATCAGTTTGGGGAATACGACCAATCGGCGCAGGAAATGGCTGAAATTGTTGAGCAAATGCTAGCCAATGGGCTGGTAAACATTGTAGGAGGATGTTGCGGAACCACACCCAAGCACATTGAACTTGTTGCCAACCTGGCCCAACGCTATAAACCCAGGATTATACCAGAAATTCCACGCCATACTCGACTTAGCGGTTTGGAATTGCTTGAGATAAGACCCGAAAGCAATTTCATCAACATTGGTGAGCGAACCAATGTGGCAGGGTCAAAAAAGTTTGCCCGCTTAATAGCCGAAGGTAAGTATGCCGAGGCCCTTTCGGTTGCCCGCGAACAGGTTGAGGGTGGCGCCCAGGCTATTGACATTTGCATGGACGACGCCCTAATTGATGCTCCAAGAGCGATGACTGAATTCCTAAACCTGATAGCATCGGAACCCGACGTTGCCCGTATTCCTGTAATGATTGATTCATCGCGTTTCGATGTAATTGAGGCGGGGCTAAAATGCACTCAGGGCAAAAGCTTAGTAAACTCAATAAGTTTGAAAGAGGGTGAAACGGAGTTTGCCCGTAGGGCAAAAGCTATTAAACGGTATGGCGCCGCAGTGGTTGTAATGCTTTTCGACGAAAGCGGGCAGGCTGTTACTACCGAGCACCGCTGCCGTGTTGCCGAACGTAGCTACCGAATTTTAACCGAAAAGGTTGGCTTTTCGCCTGAGGATATCATTATCGACCCAAATATTCTTGCCATTGGAACAGGCATGGTTGAACATTCAACACAAGCCGTTAGCTTTATTGAAACCATAAAATGGATAAAACAGAACCTACCCTACGCCAAGGTTAGCGGTGGCGTTAGTAACCTTTCATTCTCGTTCAGGGGCAACAACCTGGTAAGGGAGGCCATTCACTCGGTATTCCTTTACCACGCCATTCAGGCAGGTATGGATATGGGTATTGTAAACCCATCGTTGCTGATGGTTTACACCGATATTGAACCAAATTTACTTAAACTCACTGAGGACTTAGTGCTAAATCGCCGGCGCGACGCAACCGAAAGGCTTTTGGCCTATGCCAGTAAGCTTGAAGAAACCGACCTGCAGCATCACAAAACCGACGACTGGCGTTTACTACCCGTTGAGCAAAGGCTTAAGCACTCACTTATCAAGGGAACCGATGAGTTTATTCGGGTTGATGTGGAGGAAGCCTACAACAAGCTGAAATCGCCTATCAGTGTAATTGAGGGGCCATTGATGGATGGAATGCGCGAGGTGGGCAATCTTTTTGGTACAGGCCGAATGTTTCTGCCCCAGGTTGTTAAAAGTGCGCGCGTAATGAAACAGGCTGTAAAGGTTTTGGAACCCTACCTCGAAGCGCAAGCAATGGATTCAAAAAGGACAGAACAAAAGAAAATAGTACTGGCAACCGTAAAAGGCGATGTTCACGATATTGGTAAGAATATTGTTGGTGTGGTTCTCGCCTGCAACGGTTACAGCATCATCGATTTGGGGGTAATGGTACCAGCCGAGAGAATTGTGGATGAAGTAAAAGCAAGTAAAGCCGATATTGTTGGCCTTAGCGGCCTTATCACCCCCTCGCTCGACGAGATGGTACATGTGATAAAGGAACTAAAACGAAACGGCATTAACATCCCGGTTCTCATTGGTGGTGCTACCACATCGGAACTACATACTGCCCTTAAAATCGCACCTGAATACTCGGGAGCAGTTGTCCATGTTAGGGATGCCTCACAGGCAAGCGGCATTGTTGCCAGTTTGCTAAGCACTGACAAGTCCGCAAGTACCATAAATGCCTACCAAAAGCGTTACCACCAACTACGCGAAAACTATTCAGGGAGTAAAACTGTTTTAGTTCCAATTGAGCAAGCTCGCAGGAATAGCCTTAAGCTGAACTGGGATAGTTACAAACCAGTTAAGCCGAAACAAACAGGTATCAATACCTTAAGCAATATCGATGTAAATGAGCTAATTCCATATATCGATTGGACATTCTTTTTCAGAGCATGGGGTTTAAAGGGCCGTTACCCCGATATACTTACCGATCCTGTTCATGGCAGCGAAGCACAAAAACTTAAAGCGGAAGCCGAGGCCATGCTCAAGCAAATCAGTGAACAGAAACTATTAACCCCCGAAGGGGTTTACGGAATATTCCCAGCCGCTTCCAGTGCCGACGATGTTATTGTGTACACCGACGAAACCCGAGCATCGCCCCTAACCCATTTGCCGTTCCTGCGAAACCAGGAGCAAAAGTCCGAGGGTGAGCCAAATATGTGCCTTTCCGACTTTATTGCGCCCGCAAATTCAGGCATTAACGATTGGATAGGATGTTTTGCGGTTACTACTGGCTCAACCACATCAACACTAATTGAAGAGTACAGGAAAAATGGAAACGACTTTGCCGCCATTATGATTCAAATTTTGGCCGACAGGCTTGCCGAAGCTTTTGCAGAATGGCTACACCTAAAGATCCGAAAGGAATTCTGGGGCTACTCACCCAACGAGTCGCTAACCGTGGAACAGCTGCTGCAGGAAAAATATGTAGGCATACGGCCTGCTCCGGGTTACCCGGCTTGCCCCGATCATCGTGGTAAGCAATGGATTTTTCAACTTCTCAATATTCCAAGGAATGCTTCCATAAGCCTTACTGAGAATATGGCCATGAACCCATTAGCCTCAGTGGCAGGCTTCTACTTTGCCAGTAGTGCAAGCAAGTATTTCAGCGTTGGTAAAATTGACAACGACCAGCTGGCGGACTATGCCAAACGAATTGGTGTTAGTACAACCGAAGCGGCCCGGTTGTTTCCAACCTTTTTAGCAAACCAATAAAATTTACTGAGATGAAGGTAATCGATATACTTAATAATTCAAAGTCAACACTTTTTTCCTTTGAACTTTTACCACCGCTCAAGGGGCATAACATTGAAACCATTTTTGCCACAATCGACAAGCTTTTGCCCTACAACCCGGCATATATCAATATAACCTACCACCGCGAGGAGGTGGTTTACATGCCCAACGAAAATGGGATACAGGTTCCGGTAAAGGTTAGGCGGCGCCCCGGCACCATTGGACTTGCCGCTGCAATACAGCAGAGGTACGCTATTGACGTTGTGCCCCATATTATCTGCGGCGGATTTGACGCCCACGAGACAGAGGATGCCCTTATTGACCTCGATTTTTTGGGAATACACAACATACTCGCAGTGCGTGGCGATGCCGATAAGATTACGGGCAGGTTTGAACCCAGGGCAGGAGGACACAGGTATGCCATTGACCTGGTGAAACAGGTTACTGACCTGAACCGTGGCGTTTACCTTGAAAAGCTGATGGAAAAACCCAAACCAACTAACTTTTGCATAGGAGTAGCTGGGTACCCTGAAAAACACCCTGAATCGCCAAACTGCGAGTCGGATATTCACTACCTAAAGAAAAAGGTTGAAGCCGGTGCAAGCTACATAGTTACCCAAATGTTTTTCGACAACAAGCTTTACTTCAACTTTGTTGATAAATGCCGTAAGGCCGGAATAGCTGTCCCCATCGTTCCCGGATTGAAGCCCATCAGCATAAAGGAGCATCTTAGCATTCTTCCCAGGGTGTTCGATGTTCAAATACCTCAAGCGCTGGTTCTTGAACTTGAAAAGTGTAAGACAAACAACCAGGCAGCGCAGCTTGGAATGGAATGGGCAATTGAACAATCAAGGGAACTAAAGAGTTCGGGTGTAAAAGCCATCCATTTCTACACAATGGGTAAGGCCGACAATATTGCACAAATTGCAAAAGCCGTATTTTAGCCATTGTTAGCATTACTTCCACTTATTATCATGAGCAGAGCGCAGGAAAATTTTCATTACTTGCTTAATGATATTTTCAGCCTTCTATCCCCAAAACTTCTAGCTAGGAATGCTTGTCATGTTGAGCTAAGCGAGAAACCTGAAAAAAAGCGGTACAGAGGGATCCTTCGCTCCCCGCCAAGGCGGGACAGGTTGCTCAGGATGACAAACGAGTGATTTTTACCAACTAAACTAACTGTGAATCAGCACCCCTTAAAAAGTTTTTGGATTACCGCCGTAAAAGTCGTATCTTACGAAAAAATCTACTACGCCTATGGCTCAGAAAAAAGTGGGCGAAAAGAGGTTTGAAGGTAGCTTTGAATACGATGGCGAACTTAAGTATAGGCTGATATTTGAAAAATCGCCTATTGGTTTATTTCAGTATAACACCGATGCTGTTATCACCGAATGCAACGACCGTTTTGTTGAGATACTCAAATCAAAGCGCGAGTTGCTGGTTGGTTTGAACATGCATAAAATTAACGATAAATCGGTATTGCCGGCCATACTCGATGCACTTGATGGAAAAAACGGATACTACGAAGGGCCATACACAACCACAACCAGCAACGCTCAGGTTTACGTTTTACTGAAAGCAGTGCCATTAACCAACCCTAAAACCGGACAGGTTGTGGGAGCAATGGGAATTGTAGAGGATATTTCCGATCTTTACCGAACACAGGAGGAGCTAACCATCAAGGAGGAACGTTTCAGAATCCTATCATCGCTCACTTCCGATTCGGCTTCAATACTCACCATTCAACCCGACGGCTCATTTAAACGTGAGTGGCTTAGCTCCGCACTAATGGTTCAACTAGGCTATAAGCCCGAGGATGTTGATTCATTTGAAAAATGGGCAACCATTGTCCACCCCGACGACATTGATGTTTTCAAGAGAGCCATTGGAACTATCACCCAGAAAGGCGAGAAAGTTACTTTAGAGTTTAGAATAAAGGCTAAAAATGGCAAAGTACACTGGATTGAGAATACTGTTTACCCTGAATTCAATAGCAGCGGAAAACCTTTCCGACTGATTAGCGCAATAAAGGACATTACCGCTAAAAAGGAACAGGAGCAGGAACTTCAGCAACAGCGCAACCTATTAAAATCAATAGTTGACAATGCCCCGCTTGGCATTTGGGTTGTTAACCCCGACGGCTCCTACCCAATAATAAATCCATGGTTTAGCCAAAACATAGGCTATGGCACATCGCAATTCTCTATGACCGAAGAGGAGGTTGCCCAATGCCGCCGTAGCGATTTGCAAGCGCTAAACTCCGATGGGCCAATTGAAACAACCGAGGAGGTTACTTTTACCGATGGCAAAAAGCACATTCTTCAAATATTCAAGCAAAAGCTAACGTCAACAACAGGTGAAACCATTGGGGTTTTGGGTATTGCAAACGACATTAGCGAACGTACCCAGTACGAGAAGGCGCTTGTTGAGGCATTGGAAAAGGCTGAGGAGAGCGACAGGCTAAAAACAGCATTTCTGGCTAACATGAGCCACGAAATTCGCACTCCGCTAAACGGTGTTATTGGCTTTGCCAAGTTTCTCCGTAACTTCCCTGATACCACGCCTCAGGAGCGCGAGAAATTCCTGGGAATAATTAGCACCAGTGCCGATCATCTCCTTACCCTAATCAACGATATTATTGATATCTCAAAGATTGATGTTGGGCAGCTAACCATTAACCCCGAAGCGGTTAACATTAACGAGCTGCTTAACGAGATATACACTTTCTTCTACAACGCAAACCCCGACCTACCCAAGCGTGAAATAGCTTTTAACTACACCACATCGCTGCCCGACTCCAAGGCAATGGTTAATGCCGACCGCATGCGATTACGTCAGGTGCTTACAAACCTTATAAACAACGCCCTTAAGTTCACCGATAAGGGTAAAGTGGAATTTGGCTACAACATAAATAGCGAAACCAATGAGTTTGAGTTCTTTGTAAGCGATACCGGAATAGGTATTGCCAAGGACAAGCAGGAAATTATTTTCCAGCGTTTCCGTCAGGCCTATACTGATATAACCAAGCAGTACGGTGGCACGGGCTTAGGGCTGGCTATCTGCAAATCGTTGGTTGAGCTTATGGGTGGCAGAATATGGGTTGAATCGGAAACGGGTAAGGGCTCCATTTTCCGTTTCACCTTACCTATTAATGCTCCTACAACCCCAAATAGGGGAAAGGTTTACGGGTACGAACTCCAGGAACTGAAAAATCTACTCAAAGGTAAATCCATTCTTATTGCCGAGGACGACCCCAACTGCATGTACTACCTAAAAACAGTTCTCAAGGACTTTGACATTAACATACTTGAGGCTGATAATGGCCTACTGGCAACTGAGATCCAGTATCAGCATCCCGAGATAGCCGCCATACTTATGGACATCAAAATGCCGGTGATGAATGGCTACGATGCCATTAAAAGGATACGCTCCACCAACGCCCATGTGCCAATTATTGTGCAAACTGCGCACGCCTTCAGCAATGAGAGGGCAATAAGCATAGCCTTAGGCTGCAACCAGTTTATAACCAAACCCATTGACCCAAACTCGCTCTACCAAAGCCTCTACTCGGTATTGAAGGAAAGCCGTAGGGAATAAATTCGTAAATTACTTTTCAATGTCGTTTAGTTAACAAACATAAACATGCTTGTCATCCTGAGCGGCCTGTCCCGCCCTTGCGGGGAGCGAAGGATATCTAATCGGCCCCATGAGATGTTTCGCTTAGCTCAACATGACAATAGATCCATGAACAACTAATAACGCATCCCGCCCCGTAGGGGCGTAATATTTGTAACACCATGATTATTCCCACATGTAATGCGATGCACGCTATAGTATTCCAAAGAGTAAGGAAGAAACGTTGCATCGCAAATTAAAAGTATTGCAAAGATCGGTTTACATGTTCTTTCTTGTCTTGATACAAGAAAGAACCAAAGAAAATCAAGGCTGAAAAGCCCGACCCGATGGGTACCCCGTGGGTGGAACTGCCACGCGATACAATTCGCCACGCCTGCAGCGTGGCTCATATGGTATCGCTTACTAAGCCCACCGCCATGTTCCACCCCCGACCCATTGTCGGGTCTGGCTTTTATGCCTCTGCTTGCTTCTTCCGCTCCATTCCCCCCTTAAGGAAAATGGTTGGGTGAGGTTGTTTTCCACATTCAACCTAGATGACCCCTCTAAATCTCCCCTGAGAGGGGAGACTTTAGCCCTGCAATAAGGTCTCCTAAATGCTTCTCCCCTCTCCTATCAGGAGAGGGGAGGGGGTGAGGTCAATTTCCTTTAGCCCTGCAATAAGGTCTCCTAAATGCTTCTCCCCTCTCCTATCAGGAGAGGGGAGGGGGTGAGGTCAATTTCACGAACAACGAACAACGAGCAACTTACACGAATAACCTCATTTGTCATCCTGAGTGTAGCGAAGGATCTCTAATCGACCCATTGAGATGTTTCGCTTGCGCGCAACATGACAAATAACCTTAACTAAACAACATTGAATTATTTTTTATATTATAGCTGTAATCCGATAGCTTTATGGGAATGGCTATATACATTCCAACCGTATTCCAAACCGCAAAAAGCAAACAGCCTAAACCTGACCATGATAAATGAATTTTCTATTTGACGATTTAAAGGTATTTTATTAAATTTACCTAGCAATAAGTTGCTTGTACCCTGTTTTCATTAAAACTAGTTTTTAACCTTTTTTAGAAACAAATACGCAAAAAATATCTAAAATACTATGATTAACAAAGAAGAAAGATTAGAACTATATTATAGTCTAATAAAAGGGTTAGATGAATTATCTGAAGTTGACAAAAGGTTAATAAAAAATTCTTTAAGAATCCGAATTGAATTGTCTGATGAATCTGACAGGGGTTGCGTGTTGCTTGGCTCTTCTTATATAGAAAATCAACTAAAGATTTTATTAGAAAAGATTTTAATAGGTACAAAAAAACATAAAAAGGATTTGTTTTCAGGTTATGGGCCACTTTCAACATTTTCAAGTAAAATAAAACTGTCATATTCTTTAGGAATAATATCCGAGAACCTTTATAAAGAACTCGAAATCATAAAATCAATACGCAATTTATTCGCTCACTATCCTGACAAGATTTCGTTTGACAACGTCGAGATAATAAAACTTTGTAATAAACTTAAACTTAGTTATAAAATTAAAAAAGAGGAAAGTGCTAAACGATTATTTCTGAGTTCAACTTCACAAGTTCTTGGACTTCTTGATATAGAATATATAAAAGCAAAACAGTTTAATGAGAAAAAAGACGAACTTGATAATCATTTTTTAGAAGATAAAATATTAGAAATTAAAAGTTTTTTTTAATTTTAAAGACAATATGTCGACTTTAAAATAATTAAAAAAGACTTTTTATCGGCGGATAACGCCGCTGGCGGTTAACTCCCCAGCGTAAGCAACTGCTGAACGGTTAGGTGGCATTATGATGAACTATCGTACACAAAAAAGGTAAATATGAAACTAATAACATTAATTCTTTTTATTGGAATAATGACAGCTTCTTTTGGACAATCTAAACCTGACCAAAAATTGCTTAGTAAAGATTATCTATGGGGAAAATCACCCTCTGAATTAAGAATAATGAGGAATGAGATATTTGCTCGATATGGATATATTTTTAAATCAGAAGATTTAAGAGACTATTTTACATCAAAGAAATGGTATAAGCCGACATCAGATAATGTTAATGGATTATTAACTGAAATAGACAAAAAAAACATTGAACTAATTGCAGAATTTGAAAAAAATGAAGCAAATGAATTTACAAGTGTCGTATATGATAGTGCGATTGCAAAATCTATGAAGGTTATTCATTCTAATTCATCACCTACATTTATAAGACAGATTGAAGTTACTTATCCAAGTTATAATTGGAAAAAAACAGTAGAACGTATTTCATATGGGGCTGATAAAGAGCCAACTATAATCACTATTGAATATGTAAATGATTCTCCATATAATTCTAGTCAACTACCATATTGGGAAATGACAAAATATGTAGATGATATAAAAATAGAATATAATTATTTACATGTTATTGATTACGGCACTGTTGACGACTACAATGAATTTTATCCATTCTTTAGCGACGAACCGATATTATGCTTCGATGGAAACAATTGCTTTAGATTTAAAATACCAAATTCTAAGATTCCCGACTTTTGGATAGGTTATTCATATTCAAAAGGAAAGAATGAAAAAATAGGAGCAAAAATCTATTTGTCTGATATAAATGGAATAATTAATGAACTTTCGATTATTTCTAAATCAGGTAAAACTGGGTATTTAGAAGATGATCATTTTAAAATTATAACAAAAAGCCCAAGGGATAAAATTGATAATTCTAGATGGAATACCTATGAACTTTGGTCTAGCGAGAAGGCAACTAACCGAACAGAAATAAATGATTTTAAAATAGAAATAGATGGTGTATTCAAAATTGAAATACCAATAATTAATGGATACTTATTTGGAAAATCAGATAGAATTCAAACAATGACAGTTGAATAACGCCACCTAACAAGCTATAGCCAATGGCGAGGAATGTAGGTATTCAAAGCTTTGAAATCCCATTAAGGTTTATAACGGTGGACACCCCCTGTTCAGCCGAGGCTGTAAAAAGCAATAAACGGACCGCGTTCGGCGGCGGTTGCACCGCCGTCGCGCTATTAGCAACAGGCTGCGCCTGAGTTTTTTATAATTCCCCCCGCTCGCGCGGATTTACAATCCGTGCGGTTGCAGTTCGGCAAAGCCAATCCGTGCGGTTATTTTAATGGTGTTTTCAATGAAGCACAGCTCGAATAAGTAATAAAGTGTAAGAAGTATTTGTCACGGACTACAAGTCCGTGCTAGCAATAAGATTAATATAAATCTACATAAAGCAAGTCCAAACCTTACAGTTTAATATCTTTTCACCGCTCGCGGTTCACTTCACGCTTTTTTTTTGCTATCTTTGCAGCTGACTTTTGGGGGTGCCCTTAGGGCTGAGATCATACCCTTTGAACCTGATCCGGGTAATGCCGGCGAAGGGAAAAAGAGTTTGTCAACATCTCACAATTTCCCCCTTTATAGTTATTCAGGATTTTCGGCTTAAATGCCCGAACCTGGTTTATGTTTAACTATTTAAAGGGATAAAAAAACATGAAGAAAATTGCATTTGTGCTCTGTGCACTTCTGCTTGCAGGTTTTACCATGCAAGCAAATCCAACCGAGAATCTCGGATTTACCATTTACGGACAGATTACCGACACCTACGGTACTCCGTTGGTGGGTGCTACCGTTAAGATGGAAAACACCTTTTTGGGTACCTACAGCGGTTTCAATGGTTACTATCGGCTTACACAGGTGCGGCAAGGTAGTTACACCCTTGTTGCCTCGTACCTGGGGTACGAAACCGTTCAGGTTGAGGTTAAGGTTAATGGCGATATGGAGTTGAATCTTGAGCTAAAGCAATCGTCACAGTACCTCGATGCAGTTGTAGTATCGTCAACCCGCGCATCGAGCCGCATGCCCATTGCACAAACCACACTCAACCGCCAGGAGCTTAAGCAGGCCAACACCGGAGGCGACACGCCCTACCTGCTGGAAATGTTACCATCGGTGGTAGTATCATCGGAAAGCGGCATTGGAATTGGCAACACAGCCTTCCGCATTCGCGGAACCGATCCAACCCGCATTAATGTAACCATTAACGGGGTTCCGCTCAACGATGCTGAATCGCAGGGGGTTTACTGGGTGGATTTACCCGATTTTGCAGCATCGGTCGATAATGTACAGGTGCAGCGCGGGGTTGGAACATCAACCAACGGTGCCGCTGCCTTTGGCGCTACCGTAAACTTCCAAACCACAACCCTTACCCCTGAGCCTTACGCAGCCGTTGACCTACTTGGCGGGTCGTACAATACCTGGAAAACTTCGGCACGGATTGCTACCGGCCTGATGAAGAACGGGTTCAGCATGGAAGGGCGGTTCTCGCAGTTACACTCCGACGGGTATATCGAACGAGCCAACTCGGATCACAGGTCGATGTTTGTTACTGCAGCCTGGAATGGCGAGCGCAGCCTTATTCGCACAAATATTATTCATGGCGAGGAGCATACCGGAATTACATGGGAAGGCACACCCGACTACATGATGAGCACCAACCGCCGCTACAATCCCGCAGGCGAGTATGTTGATGATCAAGGGGTAACCCGCTACTACGCCGATCAGAAAGATAATTACTGGCAAACCCACTACCACCTTATGGGTACCCACTCATTCACAAACAACCTAACCGCAAATATCACCCTTCACCTAACCGATGGCAGAGGTTACTACGAGGAGTATAAACCCGATCGTAAGCTCTCAAAATACGGATTGCCAAACTTTTCAATTCGCGATACCATCATTAAACGTACCGACTTTATTCAGCAGAAATGGATGGACAACATCTTTTACGGGGGTATAGCCACAATGCTTTACCGCTCAGGGATATTTGAGTATACATTCGGCGGAGGCTGGAACCGTTACGATGGCGACCATTTTGGAAAAGTTCTTTGGAGTAAAATGAATATCGGCTTACCCAATAAATATGAGTGGTATAGGAACAATGGCGAAAAAACCGACTGGAATATATTCTCAAAGGCTATTTGGCAGGTATCCGATGCCATTTCGGTTTTTGCCGACATTCAGTACAGGGGTATTAGCTATAAGCTAAAGGGGATTGACTCCGATGTAATTGCATTGAACCAGGAACATAGCTGGAATTTCCTGAATCCCAAGGTAGGGGCAACCTATAGCTTTAGCTCAGGGCACGAGGCTTACATCTCGTATGCAATTGCTCACCGCGAGCCCGCCCGAAGCGACCTAAAGGATGCCCAAAAGGGCTCAACCGATTTTACTCCTAAACCCGAAAGGCTAAACGACTGGGAAATAGGCTACCGCATGCGCTTACAAAACATTTCGGTTGATTTCAACTACTACTACATGCTTTACAAGGATCAGCTTGTACTTACTGGCGAGCTCACCGATGTTGGTTATGCCGTAATGGCTAATGTACCCAATAGTTACCGTACCGGTATTGAGTTTACCCTTTCCGCTAAACCAGCAAGCTGGTTTAAAATTGACGGAAACACAACCCTGAGCAAGAACATCATCAAGGACTATACAAACTTTGCTAACCTTACCGATAATCCAACCGATTGGAACGACCTGCAATCGCCTGTAGCCGAACCTCTAGGCAACACAACTATATCGTTCTCGCCTTCGCTGGTAGCATTCACACGCATTACAATTTTACCTGTAGAGAATTTTCAGTTTTCGTGGATAAGCAAGTATGTTAGCAGGCAGTATATCGATAACACCGAGAACAGAAACCGCAGCCTTGATCCTTACTGGGTTAACAACTTTATTACAGAGTATAGCTACAAGACAAAATCGAATAAATCGATTTTTGCTCAGATTTCGGTGAACAACTTTTTCAATATCAAGTACTCCGCCAACGCCTGGGTTTACCGCACACTATTCCAGAGCGGCGATCCTGAGTATGTAAGCATTGGTTACTACCCCCAAGCCGAAAGACATATTATGGTTAGGGTTGGCATTGAGTTTTAATTGGAAAATATGATTACCGGGAAATGCAAACGTTATAAGATAGGGATTTGGTTTTGGCATTCCGGAACTAAGGTATTCAAAATCCTGAACTCTAAAACCAAACTCCCTATATTTGCCCTTTAACCTTTATCATTAAAATGAACTGGCTACAAAACAACTACATAGAGCTAATTGGTGCAATCACCGGTCTCATATACCTATACCTGGAGATTAAGCAAAGGGTATGGCTCTGGCCGCTGGGCATAATAACCTCGGCATTCTACATCTACATTTTTTACGAGTCGAAGTTTTATGCCGATATGGGCCTGCAGTTCTACTACCTTTTCATAAGTATTTACGGCTGGTACCACTGGTTGTTTGGCGGAGCCGTAAAGGCTAAAAACTCATTACCTGTTACAAACACTCCAAAAAGCAACTACTTACCTTTACTTGCGGCAAGTGTTGCTTTCTTTGTAATAATCCGGTACATACTAGTTCACTACACCGACTCACCAGTTCCCACAGGCGACGCGTTTACCACAGCGCTTAGCATTATTGCAACCTGGATGCTTGCCCGGAAATACATTGAGCATTGGTGGTTATGGGTTGTAGTCAATTCCGTATCGCTAGCGCTATACCTTTACAAGGGACTCTACCCAACATCGGTGCTGTTTGTTTTTTACACCACCATGTCAGTTGTAGGGTATTACCAGTGGAAACAGGAGAAATCCAAAACCATTGCTCAACCATAAGAACAAATCTTACTCATTTAAAAAACAATATTATGAAAGCAGTTATACTGGCCAACGGAGAATTTCCCTCGCATCCAAAACCACTCAATGAGCTGCTAAATGCCCCATTGCTGGTATGCTGCGATGGCGCCATCGATAGGCTTGAAAATCTTGCCATAACACCCAACGCCTTGGTAGGCGACCTTGATTCCGTTAAGGAGCATCTCAAGCGCAAGTACGAAAGCATACTCTACTACGATCCCGACCAAAACACCAACGACCTTACAAAAGCCGTTAAATGGTGTTTGAACCATAGGATAAAAAACATTGTAATAGTTGGCGCAACCGGAAAGCGTGAGGATCACACGTTGGGAAATATCGGATTGCTATGTAACTACGCCCGAATGGGAGTTAATGTTACCATGCTTACCGATACTGGCATGCTACTACCCTTACTGGCATCTAGCAGAATTGACAGCTATGCAGGCCAACAGGTGTCAATCTTTTCGCCAAACAATCAAACTGTAATTTACACCAAGAACCTAAAATATCCGATTGTAAACCAAACTTTGCCGGAACTATGGATGGGAACGCTGAACGAGAGTTTAGGCGACTGGTTTGAGTTAACCTTTTCACCCGGCCCAGTAATAATTTACAAGAAATACTAAATTTTAATTTATAACCATCCTATCATTCTATATATCATTATATTAGTAATTTTAATCTTTAATTAATTTTGATTTTAGTTTCATTTTATTATTTTTACAGCGGGACTAATCAAACGTTTATTGTATTATGAAACACTTAAATTCCGTAATCACCGGAACGGGTAGTTATGTGCCAACCGTTCGGGTTAGTAACCGTGAGTTCGCCCGCCATACATTTTACAACAAGGACGAAACCGCCATTGAAACGCTGGTGGACGAGGTAATTTCAAAGTTCAAAGACATTACCGGCATTGAGGAGCGACGCTGGGTAACCGACGATTTATGTGCATCGCACATAGGCGCCATAGCAGCTGAGCAGGCAATTGCCGCAGCCGGAATCGACCGTGAAACCATTGACCAAATTATTGTGGCCCACAACTTTGGCGATGTAATGCATGGAACCATTCAAACCGACATACTGCCAAGCTTGGCGTCCAGAATAAAGCACCATTTGGGTATTAAAAACCCAGCGTGTATCCCATACGATATACTTTTCGGCTGCCCGGGATGGGTGCAGGGCGTTATTCAGGCCGATTCCTACATTAAATCGGGGCTGGCCAAACGCTGCCTGGTAATTGGAGCCGAAACCCTATCGAGGGTGATTGACAAGCACGACCGCGATTGTATGATATTTGCCGATGGAGCTGGCGCCACCATTGTTGAAGCACTGGAGGAGGATGAAAAAAGAGGCGTTATATCAACAGCAATGATGTCGCATACGGTTAATGAGGCATTTTACCTTTACCTGGGCAAATCGTACCACCCAGAGGCCGACCCTACTATACGCTATATCAAAATGGAAGGCCGAAAAATATACGAGTACTCGCTTGTTAACGTACCAGTAGCCATGAAAGTGGCTATGGATAAATCGGGGATTGATCCCAAGGAACTTAAAAAGGTAATTATCCACCAGGCAAACGAAAAAATGGACGAAGCCATTGTTCAACGTTTTATCCGCCAGTGCAAGATTGACAAAACCACAACCGAGCTCATGCCTATGATGATAAAGGAATTGGGCAACAGCTCAGTGGCCACGGTTCCCACCCTTTACGACCTAATCCTGCGAGGGGAACTACCCGAACATAGAATAGGGAAAGGTGATGTCATAATGTTTGCATCGGTTGGCGCAGGAATGAATATTAACGCAATAGTTTACAAACAGTAATAAGTATTACAGCCGGGCTAATTGCTAGAGGAATGAGGCGGAATAAGTGGAATGTGATGGAGTTAGAGGAAGTTTTAATCCGTTAGACGTGAACCGTGAACCGTGAACCGTTAAACGGGATAGAAAAATATGTAATACCCACAGTTATTCCGAAGGATAAAGGATAAAGGATAAAGGTTAAAGGTTCTTTTACGAACAATGGTTTACGAACAACGGTTCACGAACAACGATCAACTAATCCCCTCATCCCCTCTTTTGGCGAATCACCTTCATGTAACTTGCGACCAGCCCCGTAGGGGCGTAATATTTGTAACACCTAGATTATTCTTAAATGTATAGCGATGCACGCAATACATATGCCAAAGAGCAAGGGTGAGGCTTTGCATCGCAAAGGAAAAGCATTGCAAAGAGCCGTTTACACGTTCTTTCTTGTCTTGATACAAGATAGAACCAAAGAAAATCAAGGCTGAAAAGCCCAACCCGATGGGTGCTCCGTGGGTGGAACTGCCACGTGATACAATTCGCCACGCCTTCGGCGTGACTCATGTGGTATCGCTTACTAGACCCACCGCCACGTTCCACCCCCGACCCATTGTCGGGCCGGGCTTTTATGCCAATGCTTTTAGCATTCCTTTTTGGATGAGGAATCCTATTAATGAAAAGCTGAAGAAACACAGAGATGCTTCGGCAAAGTCTATCCCGAAATATCGGGACTCAGCATAACAAAGAGCGTAATTATACAAGGGGTAGTGTCATTCCGAGCTAGTCGAGGAATCTTCTTCAAGTATACCACGTCCAGCCCCGTAGGGGCTAAACTTTTGTAACCCCATGGCTACTCCCACTAGCATAGCGATGCACGCAATACCTTTTCCAAAGAACAACCCTGAAACGTTGCATCGCATTGCGAAAGTATCCCGAAGAACAATAAAGAATAAGGTAATGAAAGTACAAAGGGATGCTTCGGCTAGCTCAGCATGACAATGGGAGTAAGGAAAAAAGGAGATTGTCATTCCGAGCATATCGAGGAATCTCTTTTGCTAGGGAAAGTTTGAGGAATAGTGAAAAGTGAACAGTTAAACCCAAGTACAATGAATTAACAGATTTTTTCTATTGATTTACCTAGGTTAAAAGAGAGAGGAAGCACGCAGCACTGGCGTGCTTTTCTTATGGCTGATTCTCGAGCAGGTCGATATAAACTGGGAGGTGATCACTAAAACCGCCATGGTATCGGAACCCAATGAATGTTCGGAAAGGCCTATTTCCACTGTACTGCTTATCGGGTTCAAGCAGATGATCGCTTTCAAAAACCGCCGCCTTTTGCGGCGTGGTGTATAACCCATGTTTTCCGCTTAAAAGGCTTTGCGACACAATAATTTGATCAATAATTCCCCATGTACCCTGATACTTATAGCTTCCAAAACCACGGCTTTTGAGAATAGCAGCAATGTTAATTAAGCCCGATGGGCAGTTGGGGTCGTTCCGTTCACATGCTCCCAAGCCTTCAACCACCGGGGCGCTTTCTGGCTCATCGTTCAGGTCGCCCATTACAAGTATTCGGGCTTGAGGGTAGAAAACCCTTATTGAGTCGATCTTGCTCTTGAGAGTACTTGCAGCGGCAAACCTGCCACTTTCCGATTCCAGCTCGCCACCATACTTGGATGGCCAATGGTTTACAAAAACATGTAGAGTATCGCCTCCCAGCATACCGCTTACATAGAGAATCTCACGCGTTTTACGAGCCGAATCATCAGGAAAAATAACTGGGACAAACTCACGCTCCTGAATCTTGAATCTATCGGGGCGATAAAGCAGGGCCACGTCGATTCCGCGAGGGTCAGGCGACTCACGGTGAACCACTCTGTACTCAAACTTGCTGAGCGGGGTGTCGTTTACAAGCTTGTGGAGCACAAAACCATTTTCAACCTCGCAAAGGCCAACCAGCACAGGAGGATCGAGTTCACCAACGGCCATTATCACCTTGTAAATACCATTGATTTTTGTCTCCATCTTGTTCCATGTCCAATAGCGCTGGCCAGTGGGGGTGAATTCATCGTCGCGGGTTAGCGAGTCGTCGAATGGGTCAAAAAGATTCTCGACATTATAGAACATCACCCTATGCCTTGATGCTGCCTGGTTTTGAGCAAGCATTAAAACGGGCAAGCCTGCCAAACAGACTAAAAAAACAAGCCTAAACAGGCAAAAAGCTCGGTGTTGTAGGCTGCGTTTCATTCTCCAGAGGTTTACTCAACACGTTCAAAGGCTCCCAAATCGGGTTTACCATCGGCAAGTCGGTTAACACCCTTTAAGTCGACTGGAAAACCTGTGGCAATAGTAATGTCACCTATATCCTTTGCTGGGCTAAGGGTATCGAGCTCAAAATTCCACCTGACAATATCCTTGAACCTGGGGTCTTCGCGAATAACCCGGGTAAAATGCTCAGGGTCATTCAAGTTGTAGGTTGAAGGCACCCTAAGGATACAGTCCGAGAAAGAATAATTGAAATTAGCATTAACCGGTTGGCCATTATACTTATAATCCAGTCCTAACTCATTGGATATGCTACCATAAATAATAGAATTAAAGAATGATGCCTCGTTCAAATCGCGGGGTTCAACCAGAACCGGCCCACCAGGAACAAGTTGGTATGTATAGTAGTTGTTGAGCAGGAGCGCAGGCCCTTTCCGGAACATGTAGTCGCCCCAGTAGTTAGATATTGTGGTATGGTAAAACCGGTAAGCCCCCCCAAGGGTAAGAGCCACACTTGAGTAGGCAGCATTGTAAAAAAGGCAGTTGTCAACCTCCAACTTTGCCCCACGGGCAAGCAGGTTAACGTAACTGGAATTGCCTATTTTGGAGTGTGAGAGCACAAGGGTTGGCACACCCGGTGTAAAGCAGGTATCAACCATCAACCCAATAATGGCATTCCTAATATCAGCCCAAGCAATTGAGTTATTCCGGGAACCTGCACTCAACCACACCCCACCCCATTGTCCGCCTTTGTCGGTGTAATACTTTTCCAGTCTATCGCCCTGCATGGTTACTGGCAAGCTAGCCGAACCTTCAACCTTTAGGGTTCCCGCTACTACAAGCTGTGCGTTGTTATGGAAGTGTAATCGTGCTCCAGCAGGAATGGTAAGGGTAGCATTCTTATCCACAAAAAGGTAATCGTAAATCAGATGGGGTTTATTAACGGGGAAAACCGAATCGGTTTCAATGGTTACCCCGTTATGCATGTAAACATCCTGCCCCCAGGCAACCAGCTTAACATCCTGGACGTTAGTATTGGTAACAAAAACTATGGAATCAGGTATTAGCAAGGGTGCATCGCCAAGGGTAGGATTAACGGTTACCTCAACCATAACAAAAAGGCTATCGCCGGAACGTAAAGGGATATCGTTCACCAATGGGCCTGGGCGTCCATCAACATTTATTCTGTATGCCGACGTGCTGCCACCAGCCAACGACACTGACGAAATCCGCACATCGTTTTTACTCCTGTTGTAAACCTTTAGGTAACGGGTTGATGAACCAATGGTGGTAAACACGGTATCGAACAGCACCGTATCGGTGCTAAAGGTTAGCTTGATTGATGGGCTGGACGAAAAGTTATCGTTTTCGCACGACCACAGCGCCAACAAAAACAGAATGACAACCCAAAACCGATTTAATCCCTTTTTAAACATCAACAAAAAAATATTTTTCTACTTTTGGTAAAAACTCACAACAAAGATAGCTTAACGGAAATGAAGACAAGTTCATTATCAATATTTTTAACTTTAAGTATAGCTGTTATGGCATGCACTAAACGGCAAAAAGCCGATTTAATTGTTACCAATGCAACGGTTTACACGGTTGACTCTGTATTCACAGTAGCTCAAAGCTTTGCTGTTAGCAATGGCAAAATAGTAGCCGTGGGAACAAACAATGAGACACTCTCAGCTTACTCTGCCGACAACATATTGGATCTAACTGGTAAATTTGTATACCCCGGATTTATTGATGCCCACTGCCACTTTTTAGGTTACGGGCTAAACCTACCCAAGGCATGGCTTGCGGGGGCAAAATCGTGGAACGAGGTGGTTAACCGGCTGGTTGAGCACCAAAACAAATACCCAACGGAATGGGTTGAAGGCAGGGGATGGAACCAGAACGAATGGGAAATCAAAGAGTTTCCAACCAACGAGTTACTCAATAAAGCTTTTCCAAACAAACCAGTTTTTATAGTTAGGATTGATGGCCATGCCGCCATTGCAAATAGGAAAGCGCTTGAATTAGCTGGCATAACTGCCAGTACTAAAATATCGGGTGGCGAAATAGTAGTTAAAAATGGCACACCCACAGGGGTTCTCATTGATAATGCCATGGAACTGATACGCATGCATATACCCACACCAAGTAAGGAACAAAAAGCGCAAGCTCTGCTAAATGCTCAGCAAAACTGTTTTGCCGTTGGGCTAACCGGCGTTCACGATGCCGGCCTCCATGCCGATGAGGTTGAACTTATCGACTCGTTGCAACAAGCAGGAAACCTTAAAATGCGCATTAATGCCATGCTTAACCCTACCCATGACAATTTTGAAAAGTACATCAGCAAGGGTATATATAGCACAGAGCGATTGACGGTTAGGTCGATAAAAATTTATGCCGATGGCGCATTGGGTTCACGTGGCGCACTGCTACTCAAGCCCTACACCGACAATCCTAAAACCCGCGGTATTCAGGTGGAACCAACTGAAAAACTTGATTCGGTTTGCAGCTTGGCATACAAGCATGGCTACCAGGTATGCACGCATTGCATTGGCGATGCAGCCGTTAGGTTGATGCTTGATATTTACAGCAAGTACCTACCCAAAGGCAATGACCTAAGGTGGCGCATTGAGCACTCACAGGTGGTTGATCCAGCCGATTTGCCGCGTTACGGTGAGTATGATGTAATCCCATCGGTTCAAACCACCCATGCCACATCGGACATGTTTTGGGCTGTTAACCGTCTGGGCGATAGGGTTAAGAATGCCTACGCCTACCAAAACCTTTTGGCGCAAAACGGATGGCTGCCCAACGGCAGCGATTTCCCGATTGAGGACATCAACCCGCTATATGGTTTTTACGCTGCCGTAGCGCGCAAAAACCTGAATGGTGAACCCCAGGAGGGATTTCAGATGGAAAATTCACTTACCCGCGAACAAGCCCTCCGAGCCATGACTATTTGGGCTGCTAAGGCATGCTTTGAGGAAGATGTAAAGGGAAGTATTGAGGTTGGAAAGTTTGCTGATTTTGTGGTACTTGACCAGGATCTAATTAATTCCGAAATTAGTAATGTCCCTAAGGCTCAAGTTTTGCAGACCTTTATTAGCGGCAAGAATGTATTTACTAAAAACCAATGATGATAGAAATAGTAAAAGCAAACAAAAGCAACCTGCTTGAGGTACTTTACATCATAAGGGAGTGTTCCAGGCAACTGATAGAGAAGGGAGTTAAGTACTGGAACAACAGCCTGGCCGACAGCTTTGAAATATCCACCGATATTGAATCGGGCTACATCTACCTTATCAAATACAACTATGTACCAGTAGGTACTATTACCTTGAGGTTTTTATCTGAAAATGAGAGTTTACAGCTTGAAAGGCTTGCTATATTCCCGGCATTCCAAAAGAAAGGGCTAGGTCAAAAACTCATCGAATTTGCAAAGGAAACTGCCAGGAAAAAAGGAGTAAAAAAGATACTTGGCTCAATTCCAGTTGACGATGCCGACCTAATACACCTTCTGGAACAGAATAATTTTGTAAAAAAAGGCGAAAGTATCCCAGTTGAAATAAGTCCAATTGCAGTTGAACTTGAACTATTACAATAGTTCAAAAAAAGGAAATTCCACCAACACCTGAATTGAAAAACCCGAAAGTAGTATTATTCAAAAAAATGCTAGAATGTTGGGCATGGTAGTGCCTTCCATCGCTTACGGACAACTGTTTTAAAGGTCATGGCCAACGATATCTCATGCGACCCGCCAGAACCTATCCCTAACCTCGATATGGTAAAGTCATAGCTGTAACCTACGCTCAGATTATCAAACTTGTATCCAACCATAAAGGCCAGGGCATCGATACGTTTATTCACTTTACCCTTGGGCATCCCTCTCCACCAAAACCCAAAACTCAACGGCTCATTCATGAAGTATAGCCCCAAATCGAGCTGCTTATACTCGCCTTGCACCCTAAAGTTAAATGCTCCGGTTATACTTTGCTCTATTTTACTCATCAAAAACCCCTTGGTAATATACCTGTAACCGCCGTAGAGGGAGAACTTGAAAGGAGTTCGAGCCTCATCGTTGTAAAATGAGTTTACCGGCTTAAGCATATGATCCCAGGTAAAACCCACCCAGGTGTTATAGGAATACATCATGAGCGATGATGAAACATCGATATCCCAAACAACTGATTTACCTGGATATATCAGCGATGTAGGCGGAGCAGGATCAAGGGCTAGCTGATCGCCAAAAGTTAGGTCGAAGAAGTTTATCGAAATCTGCTGGATGTAAAAGCCTAAACCGGGTCGCAGGTGAATATCGGGAGTTGGGGTAAAATCGTATGAGTATAGCGTACCCATTCGGGTATTGCCGTAATTACCAGCACCAGCCTGATCGCGTTGTGCAATAAGCCCGAAGCCGCTATGAAAAACACTCATATTGTAATCCCATGAAACGCCATAGGTATGAAACCCCTTTGGCACGCCCATCCATTGGTTGCGGTAGTTAGCAACCGCTCTTTGTCCGGGTACACCTCCAGCAAACGAAGGGCCTAGATACAATGGATTGGAATAGAACTGGGTAAAATGCGTATCCTGTGCATGCACTCCGATAGCACCAGCACTCAAAATCAAAATCAAACCAAAAAAAACTCTTTTCATAGCTCAACTACCTTAACAATGTAACAGTTCCACGCTGATCAAATACTTTTCCGTTTGTAAATGTTCCTATTGCGCGCCAAACATAAACTCCCTGTTCAGCCAAACGGCCGTTAATATAGCCATCCCATCCCACTTTCACGTCGGAAGAGGTAAACACTTGCTCACCCCATCGGGTAAAAATCATCAGCTTGTACTCAACCACACCGTAGTGAATGGGGTGGAACACCTCATTCTTCATATCATGCTCATCGTAAGCGCCACCATTTGGCCCACTGGGGTTAGGTTTAAATGCATCAGGGAACTTCACGTAACCAATACCCTCAACCCAAACAGCAGGATACTTTGATATTGAATCCATACAAATGGCATCGCTATACTTTCTTTCAGCCCAAAGTGAAATTCGGAATTCACCCATTTCCTTGTAGGTATGAGTAGGATCTTTCCGGTTGATATACTTTGTTCCATCGCCCATATCCCAATCGTACGAACATGAATCGCAATCGGTTGTAAGATTCTGTAACCGTACGGTAGCATCGGGCAACATTACCCGTGAAGGGTAAGCATCAAAATCGGCATTGGGCATTGGGTAAACGTGAATTATCCCGTAGGAAAAGCTTTCACCACCCTCGCCCGATGCTCTTAGTTTAACCCTGTAGTAACCCGGATTCTGGAAAACATGAACAGGTTGGAATTCCTTTACTGTTGGACTACCATCATCAAAATCCCACTCGTACTCCTCACCGTAAAGCGAGTTGTTAACAAAATGAACCTCGTGGGGTGCACATCCGTTAGCCATGCTCTGTGTAAAACTGGAAATTGGCTTTGGCGGCATCAGGTACACAATCTTTGAGGTTGAGTCCTTACAGTGAGGGCTGTTTATTACAAGTGAAACATCGTAGGTAAACCCTTTTTCCTTATGTCCCCAACGGGTATAGGTATGTGTTCCGGGATTTTTCTCTGTGCTTGTAGTATTGTCGTCAAAATACCACTTGTAACTCCAGGTATCGGCTGCAGGGGCCGATTGGTTAATTATGGTAAAGGTATTATCAGGAAACTCCTTGAGTGGGGGCTCAACACCTATTAACGCCCTAGGTGTAGCCCAAACGGTAATTTGCTTCACGGTATCGTCAACACAGTCGAACTCAGAACGGGCGGTTAGCTTTACATTGAAAACCTTATCGTTTTCAGTTTCATTCAGGAACGACTGTGATGGGTTGGTGGATGATGAGGTAAACCCATCGTCAAAATCCCATGTAAACAGCATTGCATTGGTGGACAGGTTGGAGAACTGCACGTCGTGTGGGCTACAGCTTTGGTAACCCGGGGTAACATCAAAATTGGCAGTAACATGTGGAAATACCTGAATGGTTTGCGACACGGCATCGTCGCAGCTGTAATTATTTATGGCATGCAGCCAAATTTGATACGATTGGGTAATACTTTGGTTATTATCGAATACATGTACCATGTTCAGCGGCGAGGTTGTTGTACTATCGGCACCATCGCCAAAATCGTAATGGTAGGTTAGGTTTGAACCCAACGTTTTATTCTCAATTTCAACATTAAATGGTGGGCAAGAGATGTAATTACTTTTTAGTTCCATGGCTGCAACTGGACGAGGGAATACTGTTACATCCTTTTTAACCGAGTCGGTACATCCGTGCTCACTGGTTGCTTTAAGCGTTATGGTAAAGTTCTTTTCATTTTGGGTTGATGTATTCCTATACTCCTGCTCAACATTAGCAGAATAGGCATAATTGCCATCACCAAGGTTCCAAACATATTGGTTATTGGCGCTAAAGGATTGGGTTTGATTGATAAACTGAACCAGATGCGGAGTACAACCGGTTGGGTTATAGGTAAAGTCGGGGTAGATACGTGGGTATATGCTTAGTGGCAACTCAAGGGTATCGGCACAGTTCGTATCGTCCTTATACTGTGTTACTAGAGTAACCGTGGGGTTTTGGATGGTTAATCCGGAGTTGGTATAGGTATGCATTCCGGGTTGCTCATCATTGGTTGTGGGGGAGCCATCGCCAAAGTTCCAGCTATACTGGTATAAGGATGAAGTGGAAGTGTTATTAAAACTAATATTAACCGGAGAGCAACCGGCGGTTTTATCCCACGTAAAGGCTGCTTCAACCTTGGGGTTTACTGTAATTGTTCGGCTTATACTATCGCTACAACCTATTGCATTTTTGGATTTGAGCCATACTGTATAGGTAGCGAGATTATCCTTACTAGTATTGATAAAACCTATTCCCTGAGGGGAGGTTTCCGTTGATCGCATTCCGTTGCCAAAATCCCATGTATAGCTACCCAAACCAGTAGAACTGTTAGCAAAATTAACCGTTAGCGGAGTACATCCCCTATCGGAATCTAAATTAAAATCAGCAATTACCTTGGGGTAAATATCAATAAATGGGACGCTTTTAGCGCTAGAGCAGGTTAGTCCGCTATTGGTATGCGACTGCGTTGCGGTTAGAGTTATTGTTGGTTTAATAATGGTGTTAGGTAAGTCATTATCGAAGGTATATACATGGGAAAGGGTTGGACGTGCAGTGGTTTGCTGCTGGGGCACACCGCCCAATGAGTAACCATAGTCCCAGCTAAAATTGGTCCCATTAAGCGATGTATTGGTAAAGTTCACATTGAAAGGCACGCAAATACTATCATATAGCATTGTAAAATCTGCCTCAACCCTAGGATGAATGGTTACTGGAACTTCTACTGATTTTGAGCACCCATTAGCATTAGTTGCCCACAGGGTAACGTTGAACGGCTTATCGGTTGATGTTCTATTATCAAAATCGTGCGTGATATTATCCTGTAGGGTTGTGGCAAACGATTGTCCATCGGCAAAATCCCAGTAGTAGAGCAAATTGCCCCCGGTTGAACTATTGGTAAACTCAATAGGTGAGCCAGGGCATGCAAACTGCGATAAAGCACTTGCTTGAGGTACAACATGGGGATAAACAGTTAAGGTTTTGGTAACAGGTTGACTCACACAATTACCATTTGCATTTGAGGTAATCAGTGAAATTGTATGGGTTTTAATATTGTCGGGGTCTGAGTTATCGGCCTGGTATGTAAATGGAGTTCCATTGGTGCGATTCTCGTTGGGGAAAAGTCCGTCGAATGTCCATTGGTACTGGGTAGCACCAACGCCTGTGGGCGTAAAGGTAACATTGAATGGAGTACAATTACCATCCATTTGCATGGTAAAACCATTGGTAAGCTTGGGGTGAACCGTAACCGTTCTGGTTTCGGAATCGGAGCAGCCGTGAATGTTTGACACGGTTAGGTTAACAGTATATGGTTTACTATTTTGCGTATCGTCGTTATTAAAGGTATGCGAAACCGTTTGAAGGTTTGAGGTAAGGCCATCGCCAAAGCTCCAGCTTGTGAACTGGGGGTGATTGGTTGTTCCATTTACATAACTGTTGCTTACAAAATTAATCGATGCACCCTCGCAAATGGTTTGGTCAACACTAGGAGTAAAGCTGGCGGTTACAGCCGGGTAAACCCTTACCGGTATCGCAGAGTTATCGGTACAACCAGCATTATTGCGCACCCTGAGCGATACGTTGTATAGCTTCTCGGCGCCTGTTAGGTTGTCCTGGGTGCGCGGAATAACTGATGGTACATTTGCCGATGTATAGGTTTGATCAGTATTGCCATCGCCATCAAAATCGAACTCGTACTGGCTTATACCAGGGTGAGTGGTTAAATATATATTGTAGCTATGAGGGGCGCATCCTGCAAGGTTATCGATACTAAACTCTGGTTTTATATAGGGATAAACGGTAAGCGTTTTGGTAACTGCCGATTGGCAACCATGTTCCGAAATTGCTATTAATGAAATGTTAAAAGGTTTATCGGATCCGGTAGTGTTAGTAAATACATGTGAAGGCGAAACCTCCATTGATGTTGATCCATCGCCGAAGCTCCACTGGTATGAACCGTTGGTTAATGCTGAACCTCCAGTGTAGGTGCTAGTATTAGTCAAGGTTAGCGATGCTGGGTTACACTGTGCACCTGCAGGTAAATTGAAATTGGCAGTAACTTCAGGGTAAATAGGTATGGGCAAATCTAACTGCTTTGAACGTGTGCAGCCAGCACTGTTGGTTACGGTAAGTACAGGCTGGAAGTTTCGGGAAGTACCGCTTTGGTTTACTTCCTGGCGTGTAAACACGCTTTGCTGACCAGTCTGAGTGTAGGTTGCATCTGGTGTACCATTACTATCCCAATCCCACTGGAACTGGTTAATACCGGGAAACTTCTGAACGGTAAAATTTAAATCGACTGGCGAGCAGTTACCTGTGGGTGTTACAGAGAATTGTGCATCGACAAATGGCTGAACCGTAACCGGGAATGGACTAGAGAGGTACTCGCAACCATACTGGTTTAAAGCCTTAAAACGAATGTTGTAGGTATGGGCAAAAGCATCGTTATTCTGCAGCTGGTATGTTGTACTTTGCTGGGTTGATATAATGTTTGTATTTGCGCCGTCAATCAAATGCCACTCAAAGGTAGTGGCATTGGTTACATTGGTTGCAGCAAGATTTACATCTAAGGGGGAACACGTTAAATCGCCACTTGCGTTTACGTTAACATTTGCTGCAGGAGTGGGATTTACTGTTATGGTTTGAGGGTACTCGTCAATGCAGCCTCCGCTATTCTGAACCCTCAACCTGATGGTAGTGTGTAGCGGGCTGCCCCCGCTATTTGTTTTACTGAAAGTCCAGTTTGCAGGATCGGTGCTATCAAAAGCACCATCACCATCCTTATCCCACTGCCAGGAGGTAATCCCTCCTGTGCTATTGTTTGTTACCAAAACACTAAATGGCGAGCAGCCTGTTACCCGCTCAACAGCAAAGTTTGCCCTTATGTAGGGTTGCACGGTAACAGGTACTGGCTTTGTAACTGAGCAAAAGTTATACTTGTCGGTAAGGGTAAGCTGAGCGTTGTAAGGAGTTGGAGCACTATTGTAGTTGTAATAGGTGTGAGCCGGGTCGGGTGAAGCCGAAGTTGCCCCATCGCCAAAATCCCAGCGGAACGTTGCCGTTCCATGGTTTCCGGTTGGATTTGCCTTAAAGTTCACAGTAAGCGGATGGCAGTTATTGGGGTCGGACTTGCTATCAATTACCGGACTAATATCGATGTGCGGGTATACCAGAATATCTTTCTTAAACGACTTAACACAGATACCCGTATTATCGGTTACTACTAACGATAGGGTATATCGCAAGGTATCGGTAGTATTATTTAAGAATGGAGCTGATGGGGTAAATGTTACATTGTTGTTTGTCCCCTCGCCCGGATCATCTATATCGCCATCGTTGTTAAAGTCCCAAACGTTACTGGCAGCACCTACTGAATTGTTAATGATTTGAGGGCTAAAAGGAGCACAGCCAGCAAACTGGTCGGTTGTGAAGCTTGGAACTACAGGTTCCGAGACCAGAAAGTTAACCTCGCGGGTATCAGAAAGGCCGCATGCCCCACTAACAGTAACGTTATACTTTATGGAATGTGTAATGTTGGAGGCAACTGGTGTTGGGCTTGAAGGATTATCGAGAAAATCGTGAGGCGTCCATTGGTATTGGGTTCCTCCACTGGCATAGAGCTGACGCGACTCGCCCCAGCAAATTTTATTACCACCAGCCTCATTAACCACCACAAATGCATTGGGGTTAAATGAGTTAAAATCGGAAAAATACCCGTAAAAAGCATCGGCATTAGGGTGTCCGTTTAGAATACCTAAATGGAAAACATCCTTTTCATTGGCAAGCAGGTATGCCTCATCGACCCCAGCCTGAATGTTATCGGCCTTGAACCGGGCAAAACGCCACTGATTGAACGGAGCGGTTGCTCCCACATCCTGATAGCTGGCAGGGTCATTGATCCCTGGAACTATTGCAGTAACATCGTTGCCGTTCTTGTCGTATAGCTTAAAGCCATCCTCGGCTCCCTTGCGGACAAGGATGTTCATGTAAAATTCATAGTACTTACTGCCGAATCCATTGTCGTAATTAGCCTTTGTCCTGTTAAACCCAACCCTGGTTGACCCGGTACATGTTGATATGGTTGGTATAATTGCACCGGCCACCTGGGTATTAATGCCGTTTCCAAAGCCCGATAGATGGTAAACATACACAGGCTTATCGGTTTCAATATTGGTAATTAGATTTGCTGCTGGAATTTGAACCGGTTGAACGCCACGCTCGTTTATTGTTGCAACCACTGCCCCATTCACCTTTACCTGTGTGTTGTTCTGGGTGGCAACAACGTAAACATATTCCTGAGCATTATCCAATACCCCTCTTACCACAGCGTAATGAGTCCCAATATGATCAATTGGCACAAGCTGATCGCCAACAAAATCGACTCCACCACCCGGGCTAACCATATCGTGCCTTGTATTTATGGCAATATCACCACCACTAACCACCTCAACCTTAGTTCCTGCAAGGGTATTATTAGGGTCAGTTTTGTAGTTAACATTGCTATCGTTTTTATAGGGAGCAATAATTGCGGTTTCGCCCCTATTCAGGGTTATTGTAAAGGGTATGTTAGCTGGCTTAAAACTATTAGGCCAAACAAAAACGTCTTTGGTTGGAGTAATGGTTATTTGCGTATTATCCTCCGTGGCAACTATATCGAATGAACTATAGGGCCTGTATAAATAGTTAGAATTATTAGCTACATATGAACTAATTGGATAGCTAGTTTCGAAAGGAATGTAAAATGATTTACCTAATGCATTCTTTCCTTTCAGGGCAAGTAATTCCATATTGTAAATAGCACTAATCTCATAGTAAATGGTTACCGGAGTAGTAGCCTCAATGTGTAAACCCTTGTTGTTTCGGTTTATGGCTGAAGCATTGGAGGTTGTCCAACGCAAACGGTTTTCAATGGATGTAAGAGCAGTTGTTTTGTCGTCGCCTATCAGGTTTAAGGCTGCCAGGTCAATGGTTTGGGTCTTATTTGCAGGAATATTGAAAACCAACGGGCTCCCACCATTGAAATTAGCTTGATTGGCTGGCATGGTTATGGTTACCGTGCTCGATAACGACCCTGTAGTAATTCGCAGGTAAACCGGATATCCTTTATTACCTGGGCTTGCCTCTGTACCACCCCAGTGATATCGGTTTATTTCCGGAACACTGAACCAAAACTCGGTATCGGTTTGTGCAGCTATGCTAAAACTTAACAAAAGCAGAATTACCGGAAAAAGCAATCTAAATCTGTAAACCCTCATTACTAAATCCATTAAAAAATTTTTCAAAATTATTTAAATGAACCTTTTGAGTCAACCCTAAAAAAATAATCATCTCTATCAATATTCCATTTTATCATATTTTTAGGGCATTGGCACATTGTAAAACTGCTAAAAAAATGTTATAAAACATATTTTTTGATGTAACCTTTATTTTTGCCTAACTAAAAAAGTTGGAATTTTGTATCGATTTTTAAAAATATTGCAATGAAGCAACTTGTCACTGTATTACTTCTTCTGCCAATACTAGGCTACTCACAGGTAAAATACTTAAGCGAGGGATTTGAGGCTGGGGTAAAACCCACAGGGTGGAGCGAGGAAAAAGTAAGTGGGAATCGATACTGGCGATACCAAAATGGCGGTTACGCATCGAGCAGTGCCCCTCAATATAGACATCCAAGCAATGCCCATAGCGGAAACTACAATGCCCTTTTCCAGATTGAACAGGTAGGGCCAACTACAAAGCTTATCACTCCTGAGATTGACCTACGCTACTCCACAAAACCTGTACTGGAGTTTTGGAATGCACAGGAGTCGTGGGGAACAAATGACAAGCTGAAGATTTACTACAGAATATCGCCAACCGCTGACTGGAATTTTATTGTTGAATACCCAAATGCAACGGTAGGTTGGGTAAAACGTGAAATCATATTGCCCACTGAGGCAAAATCGGCAAAATGCCAGATTGCCTTTGAGGGTATCTCCAACTGGGGTTGGGGAGTTTGCCTCGATGATGTTGAGATTGTTGAACGAGGGAATGTCCCCCGTGTGGTATACTCCATTGGCGCATTCCAAAGGAATAGCACCATTCCTACTGGAACCACGTCGAACCCAGTTATGGCATTAAACATTGTGGTAAAGGGGAACACCGGGGAGCTAAACCTTACATCGCTAACGGCAACCTATACCGGTACCACCATAGCTGATATCAGCAGCTATAAAATTTACTACTCAACCGACACCCTTAATGTAACTCAAAACCCAATTAATGCCGCGGTTCAGGTCAACGGAAACCAAATCACCTTTAATAACTTCAATAAAACCCTTCAAACCGGTGAGAACTATATATGGATTACCCTGGGTGTTGCAACAACCGGTACACACGGCAATACAGTTGATGTTGAGGTGCAACCTAACAGTATGACCATTAGCGGAAGCACTTACCCATCCACAACGCTAACCCACGAAGGGAAAAGCATTATTGCACAATCAATTTTTACCGATGATTTTGAAGATGGTGGTACACACTGGAGTTTAAATGGCGTTTGGCAAGTCGGCACTCCCCAAGGCGGCGGGATAAACGATCCAACATACACCTACCAGGGTAACAATGTTCTTGCAACAAACCTCAACGGGAATTACCCCGCTGGAATTTCCACATTAACGCCACACGAGGCAATTGTCGGCCCTTTTGATGCCACTTACTTTCAAACCATCAACATCAACTTAAAACGCTGGCTTAATATCGACTTCTTTGATAAAACGCGAATTTATGTCAGCAACAACAATAAATCTACCTGGAATCCTATTTGGTATAATAACAACATTGTTCTTGACAACAACTGGCGGTCGGTTACCCACAACATATCAAACCTTGCCACCCGAAAAAATAACCTGTGGATAAAAATTAGCATCGACACCAGCGACAATTCAACCGAGTATGGCGGCTGGAATATCGATAATTTTGCCGTTACTGGCGACTTTATTGCTACCGATGTGGGGGCCATTCAAATGCTTACACCACAACCCTACTGTGGATTAACAGACCAGGAAGAAATTAAGGTAAAGGTTCGCAATTATGGTGGTGCTAACATTTCCACACCATTTGAGGTGGGTTACTCACTCGACGGCGGATCGACCTTTACACGCGAAACATTTAATCCAACCCTACCGGTTGATGGGGAAGCAACTCTTACTTTTTCCCAGAAAGCCGATTTTAGCACACCCGGCGCTAAAAATATTGTTATAAAAACATTTCACCCAACCGATGAGGACAATAGCAACGATGCCCTTACACAAAACTTTTACGTTTACCCACAGGTAAACACACCCTACTCCACCTCATTCGAGAATTCTACAGCGTACTGGAACGGACATGGCATAAACAAAAGTATTACTTGGGGTATTCCACAGGGCAACGTGCTCAATGGTGCAGCCAATGGTCAAAAAGCATGGGTAACAAACCTGAAATACACCCATAACAACAATGAAACATCGTACCTTGAAAGCCCTTGCTTTAACATCAGTTCCCTGAACTATCCCGTTTTCAGCTTTTACTACAAAATGCAAATTGAGGAGGGCATTGATGGACTAAACCTGGAGTACAGCACCGACGGTGGACGTAACTGGACCCTACTCAATGCCCATTCGGGCTACAGCATAAACTGGTACGATACCCCTGCAGTTACTGCCTTAAATTCAGCAGGATGGAGCAAAAACACATCGGACTATGTAAAAGCAGCAACGCTGCTCCCTTCCGATGCAATCACTGCTGGCAACATAAAGTTCCGATTTGTTTTCAAATCGAACGAGGCCAATAACTATGAGGGAGTCGCCATTGATATGGTAGAAATTTATGAGTTGCCATACGATATTGGATTTACCGCGCTTTACTCCCCTACCGACGCCTGTGAAATAGGTCAGAGTAACCTTACCATTACGCTCAAAAACTTTGGCTACAAGCCTCTACCGGAAAACCTTAAAATTCCTTATGCTGTTAAAATTGATGGCGAGGAACTAACCGATACCATAACCATTTCCTCGGTTCTGAACCAGGACCAATCATCAAACTTCACATCCTCATTTAGCTTCAGCTTTGGTACTGCCAAAACCTATGAGCTGCAGGCATTTAATAAGCTCCAGAACGAACTAAACCGCAGTAACGACACTCTAAAAACCACCCTTGAGGTTTACGGTATGCCCGGGTATACACTAGGTCCCGATATCGGAACACTGCAAGTTGATACGGTGGTGTTAGATGCTGGTAATGGTTTTAGCACCTACCAGTGGAAAACAAAGATACCCGCAAGTTCTCCGGATTGGTCAACCGGTAAATCAACCCAAACCTATAGTGCTGGTGAGGTACAATTTGGACTTTACGCAATTGAAGTGCAGAATACGCGTGGATGTACTGCACGCGATACCATTGAAATTATACAGTCCGATAAGGATTTAAGTGTTATAAGCATCAATAATATTGGTGACGACTGTTTCCACCCCTTACCAATTAACCCAAGTGTTACAATTAAGCACAACGGGAATACACCATTCAATGGTAGCCAAAGCGTTACAGTAGGCTTTAGCGTTAACAAACAAGAGGTTCTTTCTGAAACTTTTACACCATCGAATGGATGGACAACCAATGACACCTATAATTTTACATTTACCGGAACAATAGATATAAGCAACAAGGGGGACTACACCCTTGCAGCTTACACAAAATTTCAGGACGATATCAATAAAACCAACGATACAACTAAACTTAACGTATCAACCTTTGGGTTGCCTGACCTTACACTCAACCCAGCCGACACTCTAACCACCTCGAATGTCGATACCGTTATCCTAACTGCTACAGCAGGCTATTCAACCTATACCTGGCAACGCAAGTTTGTAGGCTCAACCTCGTGGGAAACACTAAGTAACACAACCTACCAGTTGCCCCTACATGGCCTAACCTACAATACACGCTCAGCAACTTACCGTGTTTTAGTGAACAGCACTCAAGGTTGCGGAATGGCTAGCGATTCAGTGTTTATTAACACCCGCGACTTAGGGGTATACAGCATAGAGCACCCCAGCGATACAACATGTTTCTCACCCGATGGGTTTAAGGTAAAGGCGGTTATTCAAAACTACGGCCAGGATGTTTACCCTGCCGGAACCATCATAAATACAGTGGTTACCACCGAGCTGGGACAACAACAGCAAAGCTTCACCTTGACCTCAGAGCTAACACCCGGCGATAGAACAACAATTGAGATGAGCGAATTCACCATTCTGCCTGCCGGCGAACATACCATAACAGTTTCAACGGCTGTAAGTGGCGACCTTAACCCCAACAACGATTCTAAATCGATTGCCGTAAAACTAGTACCTGCACCAACTGTTGAAATTAGCCCCGATACTTTGCGCCAATACTTTACGCCAACCTCAGTTTACACAATTACACCTACATACTCATCCGATTGCGATAGTTACCTGTGGAACGACAACTCAACAGATTCCACCTACACAATTTACGGATTTCCGCCATTTTCAAAATATTATGTTACTGCACAAAATGCTTACAAATGCAGAGCCTCGGATACCCTTTGGGTAGTTAGCAACGATATTGCGCTGCTGCAAATCCTATCGCCTAAAAATGACTGTGAACTTAGCGGTAGCTACGATATTAAATTCCGAATCCAAAATCTGGGACCTGTTATTATCGAAGGAACCCGATTTAATGTTAAGGTTTGGTTAAACGGAAACCTTGCGATTACTGAAACTGTTACCCTTCAAGCTGATTTATCCTACCAAAATGTTAGTGATATTACATTGGTTGCAAAGGCTAATATCACTCACCATGCAGAAATAAGGATTGAAATTATGCCAGAGGATGGAACCGAGGAAATATCGTATGCCAACAATAGTGCTACTCTATACGTAACCTCAACCGGATATCCTACAATTAACTTAGGTCCGGATAGAGATGTTTACGCCTTTACCGATACCATTAAGGCTGGAAACGGTTTCGATGAGTACCTCTGGACAACCGGCTCAACCGACTCAACAATCGTTGTAAACCAAACAGGCACCTATGGCGTAACTGTTTCCGACTACTACGGGTGCACCGCTTACGATGAGATTAATATCACATTCCATCTGGAGGATATTAAAATCAACTCATTGCTATTGCCCCAATCCGGATGCAATATGAGCAATGCCGAAACTGTTCGGGTATCCATACAGAACAGTGGAAACACAACCATAAGTTCAGGCACTCAGTTGATAGTTGGTTTTAAGCAGAACGAAACTGATAAAACCGAAACCGTAACGCTGAACCAGGACTTAGCTCCAGCATCAACCCTAGAGATTTCCCTAACCAACACCATGGATTTTAGCGTTCGTAAAACTCATTCAGTTTGGGTTTGGGTAAAGCTTGCATCCGATATGGTTTCAAGTAACGACACAATCTATCAGGAAATAACAGCCTACCCTGACCTTCTCGTAAACCTTGGCCCCGACGAAACTGCCTGCCAGGGCGCAACGGTTACCATTGATGCTGGAACGTACCCCGGGGCTAGCTACCTGTGGAGTACCGGACAAAACACGCAAAGCATAAGCGTTACCAGCTCTGGGAATTACTCAGTCACCGTTACCGATGCAAATGGCTGCACTGCTACCGATTCAAAAACGGTTAGTTTCTCTGCTTTACCCGATGTAACCCTCAATAACTTTGCCCCTGTGTGTGCCAATCAACCAGAGGTTACCCTTACCGGAGGTTCACCTGCCAATGGAACATGGAGCGGAACTGCTGTTACAGGCAATATTTTCAAGCCAATCGAGGCGGGTGTCGGTGCCCATCAAATTACTTACACCTACACCGACCCAAATGGCTGCACAAATAGCGCAACAAAACCCATTACGGTTAATCCTACACCTGTTGTCAACCTAGGAGCAGACAGAACTATTACCACACCTATAACCCTTGACCCTGGCGAATTCCCCTCGTACCTATGGCACGATGGCTCAACCAGTCGCACCTATTACGTTGATAGAACAGGCACATTTGGAGTGACTGTTACCGATAACAATGGCTGCCAAGGCTACGATGAGGTTTATATCATTTACAATGAGATATTTGATGTTCAGGTTACCGCCTTGAATCAACCCACATCGCACTGCTACGATGAGCAGCCCGACAACGTTAGCGTAACACTCACAAATAAAGGCGGAAAAACCATAAACACCAATGAATCCATTGCCTTATCAATGAATGTAGCAGGCCAAAATGTATCCGAAAATATCACCTTTGATACTCCATTTAAACCCAACGATACAAAGCAGCATAATTTCACCCAAAAGGTAAGCCTTAACAAAGGGCAAAATACATTTACTTTTATTTCAAGGCTAAACAGCATTAACGGAACACAAACCACATACAATATTGATGTTTACGACCTGCCAACCCTTAACCTTGGCGATGGGAAAGACACGCTTAAGGTGTCGCTGCCCTATGAGCTAACCTCAGGCGTTGGGGGTGTAACCTACTCATGGAGTACTGGTGCAACCAGCCCAACCATTACAATTACGGCCGGTTCATGGGGGAAATACTGGTTAAAGGTGACTGACTCCCACGGATGTTCAGCAACCGACACCATTGTTATCTGGTGGCCTGTTGGTGTTACTACCAATGCCATCGATGCAAAAATTGCAGTTTTTCCAAATCCTGCCAATAGCTGGTTTACCCTGAAAATTGAATCCCCTGAGCCAATATCCTACAACATTGAATTGGTTGCACCCCTGGGGCAAACCATCTGGCACGTAAAAACCGAATCGGAAATGCTATGGGAAAGGGTGATAAACTCTTCAAGTTTGCCCAATGGCATATACCTGCTTAGAATTTCCAACCGGATGGGTAGTAAAACAATCAAAATAAATATTTCCCATTAAATAAACGCATCAGTATAACCTTCAAATTTTGATATCAAAAAATAGCAACCATTAGGTTGCTATTTTTTATTCCCTGACATTAGTCATTGTATTACACACGCTTGGAAAATACTTTCGCAAAAATTTCCAAAACAATCCAAGTAACAATAAAAGCATTTTAAGCCATGCATAAAATAGATAAACACCCAATCCTTGAGGTACCTCAGCGCGAAACCGTTACATTCATGTTTAATGGTAATGAGGTTAAAGGAGAAAAAGGATTCACCATTGCCGCAGCGCTACACCAGGCTGGCTTTCCGGTTCACAGCCATAGTATCGAAAACCGTGAACGAAGCCTCGAATGCGGAATTGGCAAGTGCGGCGCTTGCGAGATGCTTGTCGATGGACAAATTAAGCGTATATGTATTACTCCAGTCGATGGGGTAAAGGAAGTTAAGGAAATTCCTCACGAGTACACCCCCGATGTAAAACCAGCAAATAAAAAGGAAAGTACAAAGGTTTACAAAACCACTGTTACAATCATTGGTGCAGGCCCGGCAGGTCTTGCAGCCCGTGAAATACTTCTTGAACATGGTGTTGAGAACATAGTAATTGACAACAACTCAACCATTGGTGGTCAGTTCAACATGCAAACCCACCAGTTCTTCTTCTTTGAACGTGAAAAGAAGTTTGGCGGCATGCGAGGCTTTGAAATTGCAAGTACGCTTGCAGGAGCTAACCACGAAGGTATTTTCCTGAACAGTACCGTTTGGGATATACTTGAAAACAAACGCATTGCCATTAAAAACATTAAAACCGAGGAGATTTACTACGTTGAATCCGATTACCTGGTAATTGCTACGGGAGCCGTTCCGTTTATGCCAACCTTTGAGAACGATGACCTGCCAGGAGTTTACACCGCTGCAGTGGTGCAAAAAATGATGAACCAGGAATTTACGCTACTGGGCAAGAACGTACTCACTGTTGGAGCTGGTAACATTGGCTACCTCACCAGCTACCAGTTAATGCAGGCAGGTGCCCGGGTAAAAGCCATTATTGAAGCTATGCCCCGTGAGGGCGGGTTCCCTGTTCAGGCAAATAGGGTTAGACGATTGGGAATTCCTATCATGTTAGGCAAAATATTAGTTAAGGCGATTCCCAACGAGAACCATACCGGAATTATTGGGGCAGTTATTGCCGACGCCAAGGACTTTAAACCCATTCCGGGTACTGAGCAAATTATTGAAGGCATCGATGCCATAAATATATGCACCGGCTTAGTTCCTGACGATCAGCTCCTGATTAAAGGGAACGAGGTGTTCGGTCGCAATTGCTACGGAGCCGGCGATGCCATTCGCATTGGCGAAGGAACCAGTGCCGTATTAAGAGGAAAGCAAGTGGCCTACGAAATCTTGCAGGATGCTGGAATACGTTGCAGCTACGACACATACCTTAACATCAGCAAGGAATACATCGATAGCCAGCAGCATCCGGTACGGATAATTGAAGAGCCCTTCCGCCCGTCGGAGGAACGACGCAACCGTAAACCCTTTGTTCAAATCGATTGCCTTTATGGCTTTGCCTGCAACCCCTGTACCTTTGCTTGTCCGCATGGTGCAATAACCAAAAACTCAACCAGCACCGTACCCCACATCGACTTTGAAAAATGCGTGGGTTGTATGGACTGCGTTTACCAATGTCCGGGCTTAGCCATTTTCGGATACAGCTACGCCAAGGATTGGCTTTTCCTTCCCATTGAGTATGAAGCCCAGGAGGGCGCTGAGGTTTACCTCGTTGATAATAACGGTAATATCCTTGGCGATGGGGTTATTGAAAAAATTCTCCGAAAACCCAATAAAACCAATGTGGCAAGGGTTAAATCATTGAACCTGCATGGCGATGATATGCTTGCAGCTCGCGGTTTTATTGTAAAATCCAACTACCCTGAGCCTATCCAAATAAAACCATACGAGTATAAACCGCAGGAAAAAATTTATGTGTGCCACTGCGACGATGTAAGTCTCGATGAGATACTTGAAACTATAGGCGACCGCAAGTTTATTTCGGCCGATGAAATAAAGCACACCACACGACTGGGCATGGGGGCATGCCGCGGTAAACGCTGTATTAAGCGTCTGAAAACTACCCTTGCCCCAATGGGCATTCAAATAGTTGGCGATGCCACTCCCCGTGGTCCACTTAGCAACCAGGTAGCAATGGGCGAACTTTACCCAAAGGATGTTCCTGAAACGTACATTACTGGAATCAACGGCAAAAAAGCAAGGGTCGAAAAGGTATCGGCGCTCATAGCTGGCGGTGGAATTGGCGGTAGCGCACTGTTCCGTTACATGTCCGAAGCCGGACTACGGCCCGTTATGCTAAATTACGGTCGTGGGGCAAGCTGGCGTAATATTGCTGGTGGTCGCACAGCCTTCTCGCTACCAGAGATTGCCGACATTGCCCGTCAAAACCACGAAATTTTCAAGGAACTCCATAAAGTTTCGGATATCGACTACCGCCCCATCAACTATGTAACTTTTGCTCACGACGATAACATGCTAAAGGCACTGGAGGCATCAATGGCGTGGAGCGATGCATACATGGTTCAACCTTCCGATTTCCGCAAGGAAATATCACCCTTCATGAACGATAAGCTAAGCACCTACAAAGCAGCACTCATAACCCGTGGGTGTTGGCAAGCCACACCGGGTAAGGTTGTCGACCTACTCCGTAAAATAGGCATTGAGCATGGTGGTACGGTTAAGGAGGATACCGAACTGCTAAGCGTTCACCGCAACGGAAACGGATTTGTCGCCCTAGTGCGGGATCACAATAAAGAGTACATTGAGTATCATGCCGATAACTTTGTGAATGCCCTTGGCCCCGAGGGCGAAAAGTTTAGCCGTCAGCTGGGAATATTCACAGGCATTTACCCGGTTAAGCATCAGGCTTTCATTACCCGTCGTTTGCCATGGCTGGGCATAAACGGTAATCCGCTTGGAATGCTCATCGATAGGAGGAACTACAAAGGCTTTGTGGCAGTTTACGGGCAGCAGCTTGCTGAAACAGGACAAATTATTGGATGTGCTTCTCCGGCAGTTGACCCACGCGAAGCCGATAAAAACCTCAAGATTAACTCGCAGGACTTCCTCGAGATTGCCTCGGAGATATTCTCAAATTGGATACCGCAACTTAGTTCCGTTGGCTTCCAAGCTGTTTGGGCAGGTTACTATGTGGAACCCCGCATGTTTATCGACACCAAGCATGGTCTGTTCACTGGCTTACGAGGACAGGGCTTTATGCTGGGTATGGGGTTGGCCAAGATGTACGTTGATGAGTTAATGGGTCGACAGGTACCCGAGTACTTCAAACGCTTAAGCCTTGAAGGCGATGGCTTACCCGAAAAGGCATTCAAGTAGAAACCAGTAAAAATCGATATGTTTGGGACTCCCCGTTTGGCTTATGCCAACGGGGATTTTTTTTAAGGAGTTGATGGTTGAATTGTTTCAATTACAATCTCCTGTTTCACCCAACGCTTCTGTGTTCGATCCCATAAGTACTTTTCGCCCATGGAGTCTTCAACAGTCCTCTGTGGGTATTGGTAGGTTATTTTCCAGGCAGGTTCATTATCGGGTTCAAAGTGGATCACGGTATCGTACCAGTACATGCTGGCACCCGGATTGAAATGCTCATTTACCCTCTCCAACGATCCATCGGAACGGAAATGAAGAGTGTTTGACACATTGTAACTCAGGTTGATGTTTTCAAGCGTAATAACCACCCCACCCTTCAGGCTGTAAACCTCAATTAGCTGCTTACTATCCACCCAAGGGTACACCTTAACAGAAATGCCTCCTCCTGCAAAGTGGTATAACAATGTGTCAGCAATTTTAGGTTTTTCCTTTTGCTTAACCCGTAAAGTATCCTTTTTGATGATTTTTGGAGGTTTGGGCTTAACCCTTACAGTCGCTTTAGTAACTGTATCGTTAGGCGGGAAAACCTTCTTTCTCCCTAGTGAATCCCTACTGTTCAATTCATTCCGCAGTTTGGCTATTTCGCTCGATAAGGTATCGATTGAGCGGGACAACCTTTCGGTATCGCTCTGCCTTGTGCATCCAACCAATGCCAAAAACGAAAGTACAATATATCTCATGGCAACAATTTCTTTCAATAAAACAAACCATGTGCCAAATACGGATTTCATAGGGGCTTTAACAGCCAAATGCGCCTGGTGATAAAATGTTAATAAAATGGTAACGCGCAACTTGCCAATCATTAACATATCTGCCTTACATTTACTGCACCAACCCCCTAAAACCTAAAGCCATGAAACAAAAAATCCAAATCTTAAAGTTTATAACGGCAACGTTTCTGCTAGCCATTGTATTAGGATTTACAGCATGTGAAAAGGATATTCCCGTTAATCCAAAGGACAAAACATTGAATGTGGAAACCGCCATGCCACAGGACACCTTTGACATGGCAACAGGATATTTACTGGAGAACTTTGAAACCGGAACAAAAACAGCTTATGCCGGAGCAACAGTAACACTATCGACCGGTAAATGGTACCTGAACAATGCCCTAATTGGTACATCAACCAGCGATAGGAAAAATGGCACCAAATCGGTACGAATTGTCAACACGGGTAAGGTTACCATGCAGTTCAATAAGGCCAATGGTGCAGCAACCGTTGAGGTTTACCATGCCAAATATGGAACCGATGGAAATAGCACATGGGAATTATGGGTGTCAACCAACAGCGGAAGCACATGGAGCAAAGTGGGTTCAACGGTAACCACCTCATCAACCACGCTTACCAAGGCAACCTTTACGGTTAACCTTTCAGGCAATGTTCGGTTTGAGATCAGAAAGGTTTCCGGAGGGTCGTACCGGATTAACATTGATGACTTCAAGGTTTACGATTACTCAACCTCACCTACCCGCGACGATAATATGGCGTTGGGCAACCCATCGGGGGCTGTGGCAAGCACTGCATATCCCAATAACTACCTGATGGTTAAACCCCAGTATGTGCTATCGTACAACAACAGCAAGCTTACCTGCAACTGGGTTTCGTGGCATTTGAGTAGTGCATGGATTGGCTCTGCCCCAAGGCAGGACGACTTTAGGGCCGACAACACCCTACCCTCAAGTTGGGTTTGGGTTGGCGGAACCGACTACAGCGGTTCAGGGTTTGACCGCGGCCACATGTGCCCCAGCGCCGACAGAACAGGCTCAATTACCGATAACTCGGCCACTTTCCTAATGACCAACATGGTACCCCAAGCTCCCAAAAACAACCAGATTACCTGGGCTAACCTTGAGAATTACTGCAGAACTCTTGTTGATGCAGGCAACGAGCTATATATCATTTCTGGTCCATGGGGGCAGGGCGGAACCGGTTCAGCAGGGTATAAAACCACCATATCCACCAAAAAAATTACCGTTCCTGCATACGTTTGGAAAGTAATTGTAGTGCTACCGGTTGGCTCAAATGATATTTCGCGAATCACTACCTCAACACGAGTAATTGCCGTCTGGATGCCTAATACCCAAACCGTTAACAGCCAACCCTGGGGCTACTACCGAACCACGGTTGATTACATCGAAAGCCAAACCGGCTATAATTTTCTATCGAACGTATCAACATCAATCCAAAGTGTAATTGAATCAAAGGTTGATAGCGGACCAACAAACTAATCCTAAAAAAATCACCATAAAAAAAGGGTCGCAATTGCTTGCGGCCCTTTTGTCTTCTATTCTTTAACTCTCTACTCTGTTCTTTCGTTATTCATAAACCCCTGCATTTCCAAAACCCTCAGTAAATTCTTTGAGAATGCCACATTGTCCTTCAGGGTGTAACGCTTATCGGTAAAAATTTGAGCCAGTGTTTCCTTTTGGTTCTCCTCCAGCAAACGCTTGGTTAGCGGTAACGACTCCTTATGCTGATAAATTTGATCGATATCACCCTCAGAGTAATCGTGGTAAACATCGTAGTGCACAACACCTGCAAGCGGCAACCTATCGGTTAAGTCGGGGTGCTCATCGGGATAACCCATTACCACTGTTGTTACAGGCACAACACCCTTGGGTAATTTCAGCACCTCAATAATCTTATCGGCAGTATAGGTTGTAGTTCCAAGGTAACATATTCCAAGACCCTTCTCCTCGGCGGCAATGCATACGTTTTGGGCTACCAAAAGGGCATCAATTGCAGCGGTAAAGAACGACAAAAAGTTATCGTACCCCGGGTTGGCCTTACGCTGTAAGCACCACTTGTTAAAGCGGTTAAAATCCGCACAAAAGGTGAGCACCACTGGTGCCTGCACTACCATCTGCTGGTTAAAATGCAATGGTAAAAGCTTACGCTTCACCTCCTCATCGCGTGTAACAATTATGCTGTACACCTGCATATTACCAGTGGTAGATGCACGAGTTCCTGCGGTTAGGATTTCCTGAAGTAGCGAATCGTCAATGGGGTCGCTCTTGTACTTTCGAATTGAACGATGCGATAGCAATGCTTTCATCTCATTCTTGATTTATCAACTTACAAATAAAATAAAATAGCACTACGGAAGTGCTATTTTGATGTATGTTATTGAACAACTTTTTAAAAGTAATGGTTATCCTAACTCCTTCTCAATGAGGTAATGGTTTCTGTCGGCAGAGCTGCGCGACACCAACTCACCAATAAAACCTGCCGTAAAGAGTTGGACACCAATTATGGCAACCACAAGAGCTATGTAAAAAAGTGGTTGATCGGTAACAGGCCTGTACTTTAAATGATGAAACTGTGCCCAAAGCTTACTACCTACCAACCATACGGCAATAGCACCACCGGTAATAAACATAAGGGTTCCAAGGGTTCCAAAGAAGTGCATAGGCTTTTTACCAAAGCGCGACACAAACATCACCGATAGAAGGTCAAGAAATCCATTGATAAACCTTGTCCAGCCAAATTTTGTGGTGCCGTACTTGCGCTCCCTGTGCTGCACAACCTTTTCGCCAATTCGCTTAAATCCGGCCTGACGGGCAATTACAGGAATATACCTATGCATTTCGCCATAAACCTCAATGCTCTTAACCACATTGTGGCGGTAGGCCTTAAGGCCACAGTTCATATCGTGTAGCTTTATACCGCTTACCATACGCACGGTGGCATTGTAAAGTTTACTGGGGATCCGCTTGGTAAGCAAGGGGTCGAACCGCTTCTTCTTCCAACCCGAAACAAGGTCGTAGCCTTGTTCCTTGACCATACGGTAAAGCTCAGGAATTTCATCGGGGCTATCCTGCAGGTCGGCGTCCATGGTAAACACCACATCGCCTTGAGCGGCTGTAAAGCCAACCTGCAGGGCAGCCGATTTACCGTAGTTCCTCAGAAACTTAATCCCCCTCAGGGATGGAAACTTGAGCCTCAGGCTCTCAATTACCGCCCAGCTGTTATCGTTACTACCATCGTCAACCATAATTACCTCGTAGGTAAAATGGTTCTGGGTCATAACCTGGGCAATCCATTCCATTAACTCGGGGAGCGACTCCTCCTCGTTGTACAGAGGAACTACGACAGAAATATCCATATTGATGTTTGGTTACTATTCAATAACTTCACTGTCACCAGCAAAAGACGATTTTTCCTTCTTCAGAAAGATAGAAGTGATCAGTGAGAATATGAATCCCATCACAACCATTCCGAGTAACGATGAAATAGTCATAATTAGCGGAGACATAAACTTTTTCTGCATCTCTATGGCCATTTCAATTTGCTCATCGGGCATACCCCTCTTTACAAGCTCCTCCTCAGCAATGGCTAACATCTTACTTACAAAGTCGGGATCAATAAGGGTAATTTGAATATAAGTAAATACAGCCACAATTACTCCCGCAAAAAGTGTAATTAAAACACCAAAGCCCAAGGCGTTACCATAGGTAATTGCACCCTCTAACACCTCATCGCGATACTTTTTAGTACCCCATACGATAATACCAATTATTATGGCATAGTTTATTATGCTTACCCAAAACGGCGGTTTTACAATACCTGCCAGGTAAGTAATCAGGCTTAGAATTATGAGTGCAACACCCATTATTAAACCGTAATTCATTGAATGCTTAAGCATAGGGTTTCCTTGTTTTTCCATATTTGTATTAGGTTTAGTTTCATTGCAAATATATGAATTTTGCTAAAAAAAGCTAGTAGGTTCAACAGGTATTGTAAAGTTTAGCTATCTTTGCAGCGGGTAAGTCTTATACGACCAGCTCCTGCTGAACCCCCCCAGGACCGGAAGGTAGCAAGGGTAAGCGGTTGTAGCGGTGCGATATAAGTAGCTTACCCACTTTTTTTTATACCTTATTTTAAGCGTAACTTTGTAAAAATTTCAAAGAAAAATCGCAAATGCCTCGATTTAAGTTAACCATAGAGTACGACGGTTCAAGGTACCGCGGGTGGCAATTCCAGCGCGAAGCCGCCACAGTAATGGGCAAGCTAATGGATGCCATCAAGGAGGTTTACAAGGTAAGCAGCTATGAGCTTTACGGAGCAGGACGTACCGATGCCGGCGTGCACGCGCTGGGGCAGGTTGCCCACCTCGATATCGACTCGGCAATGCCACCCTACGTTGCCATGGAAAGGATGAATGAGGTTCTTCCTGCATCAATCAATATCCTTGATATGGCAAAGGTTTCACCTCGCTTCCACGCACGCTACGATGCCAAGCACCGCAGCTACGTGTACCACATATCGCGCAGGCGAACAGCCTTTGGCAAGGACTACTGCTGGTGGGTTAAGGAACCGCTTAACGTTGAGGCTATGGCAGCCGTTACCCATCACTTTACCGGGATGAAGGACTACAAATCGTTTGGCGCACCCGAAAAGGAAGGAGAATCGACCCTTGTAAAAATTGACCACCTAAAAATATTTGAGGTTGACGATTCAATCCTCATACACATCGTGGGGTCACACTTCCTTTGGAAGCAGGTACGCCGAATGGTGGGCACACTGGTTCAGGTTGGTCTGGGCAAATTATCGGAGGCCGATATCGACTTGTTCTTCAGTGAGTACTCAACCCTTCCGGCAAAGTTTACCGCTCCCCCATCGGGGTTGTACCTGGAACACGTTTACTATGCCGGCGAAAGCATAAACCAGGAGCCAACCTGGTTAATAAACATTGGCAAGTATTAATTTAGAACCGGAGCATTTACCGTTAACAAATCAAAATAAACCCTTAACCTGTTAGTATTTAGGTTATATTTGTGCGGATTTTTATAAGCAGATGGATTTCAAGTTACTCAAAACCGATTCACAAACCTCGGCGCGTGCAGGTATTATAACAACCGATCACGGTCAAATTGAAACCCCAATATTCATGCCTGTTGGCACGGTGGGGAGCGTAAAGGGTGTTTCGCACAGGGAGTTGGAGAACGACATTAACGCCCAAATCATCCTGGGCAATACATACCACCTTTACCTACGTCCGGGACTCGATGTACTAAAGCAAGCCGGCGGGTTACATGAATTCTCGAGCTGGAATAGACCCATTCTTACCGATAGTGGCGGTTATCAGGTATTTTCCCTTGCCGATATGCGAAAGCTAACAGCGCAGGGCGCTTCGTTCCGCTCGCATATCGATGGCTCACCCCACCTGTTCACCCCAGAGAATGTGATGGACATTCAGCGCATTATTGGGGCCGATATTGTAATGGCATTCGACGAATGCCCACCGGGCGATGCCGATTACGAGTATGCCCGCAAGTCGCTCGATCTTACCGAGAAATGGCTTGAACGCTGCGTGCATCGGTTCGATACCACCGAGCCGCTTTACGGCCATAGCCAAACGCTATTCCCTATTGTTCAGGGTTGCGTTTACCCCGACCTCCGTAAGCGTGCTGCCGAAAACGTTCAAAAGTACAACCGCGATGGCTACGCCATTGGTGGGCTATCGGTTGGTGAACCTGCCGAGGTGATGTACCAAATGGTTGAAGTGGTGAACGGCATACTGCCCAAGAGTAAACCCCGCTACCTGATGGGTGTAGGTACACCTGAGAACATCCTGGAATCCATTGCCCTAGGCATTGACATGTTCGATTGCGTAATGCCCACCCGTAACGGACGTAACGGCATGCTTTTCACCTCTGAGGGAATTATAAACATCCGAAACAAAAAGTGGCAGGCCGATTTCACACCTATCGATCCTTTTGGCCCAACTTTTGTTGATAGTAGATACACAAAGGCTTACCTCCGCCACCTTTTTATTGCGGGCGAAATGCTAGGCCCACAAATCGCCAGCATTCACAACCTAGGGTTTTACTTATGGTTAGTGGGGGAAGCACGAAAACATATTGTTGAGGGCGATTTCCTGCAATGGAAAAACGCTATGGTTAAAAAAGTGTCGAAACGTCTATAAAACACCTCTATGAAGTTACTGGACTGGTATATAATCCGAAAGTTTATTGGCACATACTTCTATGCCATAATACTAATAGTTGGCATTGCAGTAATATTTGACCTTGCCGAGAAAATTGACGACTTTCTGGAGAAGGATGCCCCAATGTACGATATCATTTTCAGGTATTACCTCAACTTTATACCCTACTTTGCCAACCTGTTCAGCTCCCTTTTCGTATTCATTGCCGTTATTTTCTTCACTTCAAAAATGGCCTATAATACTGAGATTATTGCCATCCTGAGCAGCGGTGTTAGCTTTAAGCGTATGTTATACCCCTACTTTATCTCCGCAACAATAATTGCCATTTTCTCATTTGTGCTCAATAGCTTTATAATTCCACCCGCCAATGCTGTAAGGTTAGACTTTGAGAACAAGTACATCAAACGACCCTATGTTAATACCGACAGGAACATACACCGACAGGTGCGTCCGGGAATGTTTGTTTTCATGCGCTCATTCAACACTTACAACAACACCGCCTACAACCTTTCCATTGAAAAATTTGATGGGAATAAGCTGGTATCGAAACTCATAGCCGATAATGCACAGTGGGATTCCACCAAGGAGAAATGGACTATAAACCGCTACTACATCCGTAATTATACTGACAGTGGCGAAGAAATTATCAAAGGCGATAAAATTGATAGCACATTCTACCTCACCCCATCCGACTTCAACCAGAGGTTGAAGATCATTGAAACCATGAACCTATTTCAGCTAAACGATTTTATAGCGGAACAAAAGCTCCAGGGCGCCGATACCATTGAATACCTGCTAATTGAAAAGCACGGGCGATTTGCCTACCCCTTTTCGGTGTTCATTCTTACCCTGATAGGTGTATCGCTTTCATCGCGAAAGGTACGCGGTGGCATTGGCCTGCATATTGGACTGGGGCTGGCACTTAGCTTCTCGTACATCCTGTTCATGCGATTTTCAACCATGTTTGCCGTTGGCGGACATCTGCCACCAGCCATCTCGGTATGGGTTCCCAACTTCCTGTTTGCAATCATTGCAGTGGGTCTTTACAGGATGGCTCCCAAGTAAACATTAAACAGGTGTTTACTGGTGTAGTATTTTGATATTTAGGCTAATACATTATAGCGGGTCGAAAAAACGGCCCGTTTCTTTTATATTTGCACCCAATTTCGTAACCTTGCACAAAACTTTACCACGATGCATGGTAATGGTGGCAAAAATTACTAACCAACAAAAACAGCTATGCCTTTAAAAAACAAAATTGAAGAGCTAAAAAAACGCAAAGAGGAGGTTCTGCAGGGTGGTGGCGAACAGGCCGTTGCCAAGCAGGTTGCTATGGGTAAGCTCACTGCCCGTGAGCGTATTATTGCCCTCCTCGACGAGGACTCGTTCAACGAGTACGACATGTTCGTGGAGCACGATGCCCGCGACTTTGGGATGGATGGTAAGGTTCTACATGGCGATGGTGTTATTATTGGTACCGGAACCATTTTTGGTGCTCCTGTGGCTATTTACGCTCAGGACTTTACCGTTGCCGGTGGTTCACTGGGTTCAATGCACGCCCGTAAGATTACCAAAATCATGGATTACGCACTCCGCATGCGTATCCCCCTAATCGGTATCAACGACTCAGGTGGTGCCCGTATTCAGGAAGGGGTTAACTCGCTTGCCGGTTACGGCGAAATATTCTGGCGAAATACCCTCTCAAGCGGTATTATTCCGCAAATATCAGTAATCCTTGGCCCTTGCGCCGGTGGTGCAGTTTACTCCCCTGCCCTAACCGACTTTGTGTTTGTGGTCGATAAAATCTCAAAGATGTTCATCACTGGCCCCGAGGTTATTAAATCGGTTCTGGGCGAGGAAATCTCCCAGGAAGACCTTGGTGGCGCAAAAGTTCATGCCCAAATTACTGGCAACGCCCATTTCTACGCTGAGAGCGAGTACGAGTGCTTTGAGCAGATTAAAAAGCTTATCACCTACATTCCTTGGAACAATACCCGCAAGGCTCGCAGGTTTGAGCCCAAAGAACCAAAGGTAAACTTCAATATCGAGGATATTGTACCAGGCGATCCAAAGGAGCCCTACGATGTACGTGATGTTATCCGTGCCATTGCCGACGATTCCGATTTCTTCGAAATCCAGGAGAAGTGGGCTGCCAATATTGTTATTGGCTTTGGCCGACTGAATGGCGAAACCGTTGGCTTTGTGGCTAACCAGCCACTAGTTATGGCCGGTGTACTCGACGTTGACAGCTCCGACAAGGCTGCACGCTTTGTTCGCTACTGCGATGCATTCAACATTCCGCTGGTTACCCTGGTTGACCTACCCGGTTACCTACCCGGTATCGATCAGGAGCATGCAGGCGTTATACGCCACGGAGCCAAGCTGCTTTACGCTTACAGCGAGGCAACCGTACCCAAAATGACTGTAATTCTGCGTAAAGCCTATGGTGGAGGCTATATAGCCATGAGTTCCCGCCACCTACGTGCCGATTTTGTATTTGCATGGCCAAGCGCCGAGATTGCCGTTATGGGCCCCGAGGGTGCCGCCAACATCATCTTCCGCAAGGAGATTTCCGAAGCTCCCGATCCGGAAGCTATGCGTCGCCAAAAAGTTGAAGAGTACAAGGAAAAGTTTGCTAACCCATACGTAGCCGCAGCCAAAGGCTATATCGATACCGTGATTGAACCGGCCGAAACCCGGAAGCTGCTGCTGCACGCCCTTGAGGTTTCCAGCACTAAGGTTGCCGACCGCCCCTTCAAGAAACATGGTATTCCTCCATTTTAGTCAACCCAACAATCCTTTTGTAAACTAAAAAACTTGTAGCTATGATACATCCAAAACTCGACGATAAAAATGTAACGGCCTTTATACCCGGAACCATTATTGATGTTAAGGTTAAAAAGGGTCAGGAGGTTAAGCAAGGCGATGTGCTGGTGATACTTGACGCCATGAAGATGCACAACCGCCTGATAGCCCCCTCGGCCGGGAAAGTGAAAGAGGTTAAGGTAAAACCCGGCGACAGGGTAAGCAAAGGCGCCCTGCTGGTAAGCATTGAGTAAAACCGATTCTAAGCATAAAAAACCTCCGCAATGCGGAGGTTTTTTTGTTACGGAAAGGGTGTTATTCAAAAGCCGTTATGCGTTTTATGCAAAGCGAAATCATATATAAAAACAAAGTGGCTGGTTTATGAATTTAATTTTTTACTACTTTAGTTACATGAAACAGGGCTAGTTCCAATCATAGCTATACACATAATCATAGGTGTATTAGTATAATTCTTTAGGATATGAACTAATAAACTGTAAACAAAAAAATAGAAGTGAACAAATAACGAAACGACAATGATAAAAATTTTCCCACACATATGACGCATTTGATTTCTACAAGCACTAAAGCAAGCCTATAGCTAAACCAAAAGAACCTTTTTTACTAATTCACTCAAAAAACCGTATTTTGTACTATTAAATTATTAAGAGATAAAATGACCTTTAATGAAGATTCAAGAGTAAAAATTCCTGCTATCGTGCATTTGACACGATTGGGATTTACTTATGTTCCAAAGTCTGGCATTACAAATCTTCATGCAGACACAAATATATTCAAAGACCTGTTTAAACAAGGACTTTCAAAGATTAACCGGACCGAATATTCGGACAGTGAAATTGACTCTTTCATTTCTGAACTCAGTATTAAACTGGATAATTCTGACCTTGGAAGGGCGTTTTACAAAAGCTTGCTGGGTGACTTTGCTTGCAAACTGATTGACTTAGAGAATTTCGACAACAATCTTTTTCATGTTGTAACCGAACTGACTTACAAAAATGACGAAGAAGAATTCAGGCCTGACATTACTTTGCTCATTAATGGAATACCTTTGGCTTTCATTGAAGTAAAGAAACCGAATAACCGAGAAGGAATTTTAGCAGAACGAAGCCGAATCAATACCCGATTCAAAAATCCGAAATTCAAAAAGTTCATGAACATTACTCAATTGTTGGTTTTCTCCAACAATCAGGAGTATGATGAGGAAAACATCACACCCATTCAGGGAGCATTTTACGCAACACCCGACCCTGAACAGGTAAATTTCAACTGTTTCAGAGAAGAAGACAATTCATTAATTCATAATGTTCCGCAAGAGGACAGCGAAATAGAGAAACAAATACTGCTCGACAATAACATTGTTTCCATTCTTGGAACTAAGGAGTATGAAACGGCAAAAGGTCCAAACTCTCCTACTAACCGTATCTTAACATCACTATTCAGCAGACAACGTTTAAAAATATTGCTTCGTTATGGCTTTGCTTATGTGAACACCGTTAACAATGGAATAACAAAGATTGAAAAGCACATCATGCGGTATCCGCAGTTGTTTGCAACTTTAGCTATTGAGAAAAAATTAATAGCAGGAGTAAAAAAAGGAATCATATGGCATACACAAGGAAGCGGCAAAACAGCTTTGGCATACTATAATGTAAATTACCTGAAAGACTATTATCAAAAGCAAAATGTAATAGCCAAGTTCTATTTTGTGGTCGACCGTTTGGACTTAGCTACACAAGCCAAAAACGAATTTGAAGCAAGGGGGTTGAAAGTCGAAATGGTCAGTTCTAAAGAGGACTTCATAAAAAACATTAAAACTGCAGGAGCAACCTCAGGAAACACAGGTGCACAAACCATAACCGTTGTAAACATTCAAAAGTTTTCTGCTGAATCCATCTCAAAAGTTTCTGATTACGATTTGAACATTCAACGAATTTATTTTTTAGATGAAGTTCACAGAAGTTATAATCCAAAGGGTTCTTTTCTTTCAAACCTAATTTCTTCCGACCGTAATGCTGTTTTAATAGGTTTAACCGGTACTCCTATCATTTCCAAAGAATATAAAAGCAAGGATATTTTTGGGGATTATATTCATAAATACTTTTACAATCAATCCATTGCGGATGGCTATACGCTGAAACTTATAAGGGAAGCCATTGAAACCAAATTCAAAGCTGAAATCAATCAGGTGTATGATGAAATTGTGAAGCAAGGCGAGTTCACCAAAAGCCAAATTTTTGCTCATCCCAAATTTGTTGAGCCATTGGTTGATTACATCATTACTGACTTCAAAAAAAGCAGAGTGTTGCACAACGACCAAAGTATTGGGGGAATGATTGTTTGCGACACTTCTGACCAGGCGAAAATGATTTTTACTGAAATTCAGAAATACAATAAACGACTGGAAGCCCAACAGACTGTATACCATGAACCACAAACTGATTACTACATCGCAGCTGAATCGGGAGTGGGCTATCTAACACCTGAGTTGGCTCCAATTTCAATTGCTTTAATACTGCATGATATAGACACCAAAGAAATCCGCAAGGAACATCAAACCGATTTCAAACAAGGAAAAATTGATTTGTTGGTGGTTTACAATATGCTACTTACCGGTTTTGATGCCAAACGACTGAAAAAATTGTATCTGACCCGCGTTGTGAAAGAACACAATCTTTTACAGACCCTAACAAGGGTAAACCGACCTTATAAGAATTTTAAATACGGCTATGTGGTTGACTTTGCCGACATTCGCAAAGAATTTGATAAAACCAACAAGGAGTATTTCAAAGAATTACAGGAAGAATTGGGCGATGAAACTAAGAACTACTCCAACCTTTTCAAATCTGCCGAAGAAATAGACAAGGAAATTCAGGAAATCAAAGAAAAGCTATTTCTTTATGACTTTTCTAATATAGAAGAATTTCAACAAATTGTAAGCCAGATAACTGACAAAAAGGAAATTATCGAACTGAAAAAGTGTTTGGAGAACTTAAAAAGCTTATACAACATCATCAAAATAATGGGTTACACTGAACTGTTAGACAAATTCTCATTTGACAGGGTGAACAAGTTGTATAATGAAGTGGCAAACCGTATTGATATCCTTAACCTGAAAGAGAATTTAGAAAACGCAGCGGACAATACAAATCTTTTGAATTTAGCACTTGAAAACATGCAGTTTACATTCAGGAAAATTGCTACGCATGAATTGCAAATTGCCGATAAATTCAGAAGCGAACTGGAAAGAACAAGAAAAGAACTAGAGAGAAATTTTGATAAAAAAGACCCGAAATTTATATCTCTTTTTGAAGAGCTAAAAAGGCTTTTCAAGAAAAAGAACATTGAAGAATTAACATCTGAGGAGATGGATGAGGCTATCAATGATTTGAAAAAGATTTACGAACAAGCCAATGCGCTTAACAATAAAGATGCAATGCTGGCCGCCAAATATGAGAACGACATCAAATTTGCCCGCATTCACAAACGCATCAAGGAACAAAACATGAATGTACTGAACAGCGATTTAGCATTACATGAAACTTTGATTTTCATTAAACATGAAACCGACAAAACAGTAGTAAACAATCAGGCAATACTTAACAACCCAGATTATTTTGCCGAAATTACTAAACGTACCATTCTGGAAACATTGGAAAATAAAGGCATCCGTGACCTGAATGTAGTTCGATTTTTCAACAACGCTGTAGTAAACGAATATTTCTATCAAAGAGCCATATAAATATGCCAGGAACATTTTCTCAGATATATATTCAAATTATTTTTGCAGTTAAAGGCAGAGGAAGCTTAATTTATTCTGATTGGGAAGAAAGATTGTATCAATACATTACTGGAATTGTAAGGGGAAAAGAACAGAAAATGATTGCTATTAATGGAATGCCAGACCATATTCATATTTTTATTGGTATGAAACCATCTTGTTGTCTATCAGATTTAGTGAGAGAGATTAAAAAGGCATCAAACGAGTTTATAAATGAAAATAAACTCTCCAATTTCAGATTTAGTTGGCAGGAAGGATACGGTGCATTTTCATATAGCCATTCGCAAATTGACAATGTTGTTAAATATATAATGAATCAGAAACAACATCATCGAAAAGTGAGTTTCCGGGAAGAATATGTTGATTTTTTGAAAAAATTTGAAATTGAACATGATGATAAATTTTTATTTGAATGGGTTAAATAATGTGATACCGAAGGTATCAAAGATTTATAGAAAATATATCATTCATCCATCTACGCCCCCTGCGGGGTCGCACCATTTCGCATATCAAATTTTCTATAAACCTGTAATCCCTTCGGGATTAGATGATTATGTAGCCCCAATGCCGAAGGCATTAAAGGTCTATAGCATTAGCGACAATCAATTACCTACGACCCCTGCGGGGTCGTATTGCAAACCATATTGCATTACCTATAAACCTGAAATCTCTTCGGGATTAGATGACGATGTAGCCCTAATGCCGAAGGCATTAAAGTCTATAACTTCAGCGACAATCGATTACCTACGACCCCTGCGGGGTCGCACAATAAACCCTATTGCAACACCTATCAACCTGCAATCTCTTTGGGAATAATAAAATAAATTATTCTATGACTAAACACCTTGAATACACTCAAAAAACAAAAGATCTAATAGACGGCCTTAAAACCGTTTGCAGCAATTACGGTTTGGCTAATTCCGGGAATGAATACAAAATCATTACGGAAGTTTTCCTGTATAAATTTCTGAACGACAAATTCCTGCACGAAGCACGGAAAGCCAATAAAGATTTAAAGAACAGCACCAACATTGAAACCGACATCCAGAAAATGAGTAACAGCGACTATGAATGGATGCTGGAAAAAATCGGTGAACGTAGCGCCAAACTGCAAAAGCATCATTTCATCAGCTATTTGTTCAATAAACAGAACGAGCCCAATTTTCACGAATTGTTCGACAAAACATTACTGGAAATTGCCGATTTGAACATAAAACTTTATTCTGTTTCAACCATTGATAAAGAAAGGGTTCGTTTGTTTGATAGAATTTCCCCTTACATCATTGAAAGCAATCAAAAAACACCTTTCTGCAAAGCCATTATCAACAAACTGGTAGCGTTTAGCTTTGAGCCAATTTTTGAAGAAAAATATGATTTTTTCTCTACCATTTTTGAATACCTGATTAAGGACTACAACAAAGACAGCGGACAGTATGCCGAGTATTACACACCACCGGCCGTGGCAAAAATCATGGCGAAGATTTTAGTGCCTGAACCCACCAGAAATGTTACTGTTTACGACCCCGCAGCAGGTTCAGGAAGTTTATTACTGGCGCTGGCTCACCAAATCGGAGAAAACAAATGCACCATTTATTCGCAGGACATTTCGCAAAAATCATCAGAGTTTCTTCGCTTGAATTTGATATTGAACAATCTGGTGCATTCGCTGCATAATGTAATAAAAGGTAACACACTTACCAATCCATACCATGTAAACGATGCCAAAAACGACCTGAAAAAGTTTGACTACATCGTAAGCAATCCACCATTCAAAATGGATTTCAGCGATGACCGTGAAACCCTTGCCAGCGACCAACATAGAAAACGCTTTTTTGCAGGCGTTCCCAGCGTTCCAAAAAAGAAAAAAGAGTCCATGGCTATCTATCAGTTGTTCATACAACATATCTTGTATTCGTTGAACGACAAAGGGAAAGCCGCCATTGTGGTACCTACCGGTTTTTGTACCGAAAAAGCCGCCATTGCGTTAGCTATCAGAAAAAAAATTGTGGATAGTAACTGGCTGCACGCTGTGGTGCAAATGCCGCCCAACATATTTGCTACTACCGGAACAAACGTTTCGGTCATTTTTATAGATAAAAGTAAAACGAGAGATACGGCTATACTGGTTGATGCAAGTAAGTTAGGAACAAAAGTAAAAGACGGTAAGAACCAGAAAACCTTATTGAGCAATGAAGATGAAAAACGGATAATAGACACCATTAAGGGATACAGGCAATTGGATGATTTTTCGGTGATTGTTAATAATGAACAGATGAAACAAAAAGCATATTCCTTTGGTGCAGGACAATATTTTGAAACTAAGATTGAATATGTTGAACTAAGTCCAGAAGAATTTGAAGAGAGAATAAATGAGTTTAAAAACAAAATCTCTTTTTATTTTAATAATTCAAGAGAATTAGAAATACAAATTTTGAAAAACTTTAATAAACTTGATTATAAAAAAAATAACAAATGAAAAAAGAGTTGCTTGGCGATAGAGTAGAATTAATTTACGGATTTTCAGTTAGAACTGACAATGAACCAAAAGGTAAATACCCAGTATATGGTTCTAATGGAATCATTGGTTTTATTGATAGTTTCAAGGTAAAGGGACCTGGTATTATTATTGGAAGAAAAGGAACAGTAGGTGCTGTTACCTACTCATCAGAAAACTTTACACCAACTGATACAACTTATTATGTTGCTTTAAAAGACAATACTAAAGACGACCTTAAATTTTGGTATTATTATCTTCAACTAATTGGATTGGATAAACTAAATTCCCATAGTACAGTGCCAGGTTTAAGCAGAGATTTAGCTTATCTAAAAGAGATTAGAGTTCCAGAAAAAGCTGAGCAAAAACTTATAGCAGATTTTCTCACAGTTATTGATGATAAGATAGCCTTGAATAAAAGAATCAACACCGAGCTTGAAAACCTTGCCAAGACCATTTACAACTATTGGTTTGTTCAGTTTGATTTTCCCAACAATGAAGGCAAACCCTATAAATCCAGTGGCGGTGAAATGGAATGGAATGAGGAATTGAAAATGGAGATACCGAAGGGATGGAAAACTAAAAGCTTATATGACATTGCTATTTATACGAATGGTTTAGCAATGCAAAAGCATCGTCCAAACGGTGATGAAAAATTGCCTGTCATTAAAATCAAGGAAATGAATGAAGGTTATTCAGCTGCAACTGAATACGCCAGACCGGATATTGAAGATGCATACTTAATTCGAGAAGGAGATGTACTTTTCTCTTGGAGTGCGAGCCTTAATGTCATGATTTGGGCTGATAAAGTTGGAGCACTAAATCAACATATTTTCAAAGTAACATCGGAGTTTTACCCCAGATACTATTTCTATCATCAGATTTCAAACTATTTGAATCATTTCAAATTAATGGCTGAGAATAGAAAAACCACAATGGGACATATCACAATAGACCATCTCAAAGAAAGTAGAATTGTAGTTCCTGATGATGATTCGTTAATTCTTAAATGTGGAGAAAGAATTGAGCCGATTCTTGATTTGATTGTAAAAAACCGAATGACCAATATTGATTTAATGGAAGTTCGTGACTTTCTTTTGCCCATGCTAATGAATGGCCAAGTGAAAGTAAAAAGCGAAGCAAAAGAACAATTATCAATAGCAGCCGAGCCGCAGGTAAAATATGGGAAATGATTAAAAAGCTATCTATAAAGAACTTTAGAGGTATTGAGGAAGTCAAAGACTTAGAAGTTGACCAATTCAATATTTTCATTGGTGACAATGGAACGTCCAAAACTTCTATGCTTGAAGCAATTCATTTTTGCTTTTCACCTTCGTTTCTTTCAGGGAGAATAAAACACACGGATTTTCCAAATGGAAACGATAACCCTATAGAAATCATAGTAGAACTTAAAGAGAGCATTAAGGTTGGAATTCCCGATGGCTATGCAGAGCAAGAGATTACGTGTAACAAAGTGCTTTTACAAATTAAAAAAAGAGAACGTAAAACACCCGGTAAAGTTTTTTCTGACCTCGTAACTTTAAATCATATCTTGATCCCCGACTTCCCTAAAAACAATGAAGGGTGGTCAATTAAAAGAAAAAATAACAGTGATTTTAATTTTACCGAACGTTCTTTAGGTATCAATCAAATAAGAACCGAAGAATTGCCTCGTTCATTCTTTTTTAATAAAGAAAGAGATAGACAAACTCAAAAAGGTTTTAATAGTTCCTTTTCCACCATTATTGATGATTTAAACTGGCGATTTTCAAGAAGTGTTAGGAAAGAATCTGAGGAAACAGGAAAGCCAGCCGAAATACTTGGTAAAATTCCTTTACTAACTAACGAAATAGCGGAAAAAGTTGGAATAAATAAATATGAAGTGTTCAAGGAATTTAATAATAGAACAAAAAAATTTGGACTTGATGAAATTAATCTTACAATATTAGATTCAATAGCACCGTATGAATCTGCTTTTCTTTCATCAAAGAAAGATGTTTTAGACCTGCCAATAAAGTATCTGGGTTCGGGAATTGAGATGATTGTCTCACTTCTTTTCCTTGAAACACTAGCCACAATGTCAAAAGAAAAACTAATTATCCTTATAGATGAACCAGAATTGCATTTGCATCCAAGACTGCAAGAACAGTTAGCCGACTATCTCTGGCAAATTTCATCAAGGAAAGACGGACATCAGATTTTTGTTACAACTCATTCTCCTGTGTTCTTTAAAAATTGTGTTGGCAGAAGTGGGGTAAAGACATTTGTAACAAATAGAGAAGAAAAGACAAACAAGATTTTAATTAACAAAATGACTTTTGCAAATCGTTTATTCCCATGGAGTCCATCTTGGGGTGAAATAAACTATTTTGCCTATAAGTATCCAACGATTGAATTTCATGATGAGTTGTATGGATACATACAGGAGAAAACAAAAAAACACTCTGAAAGAGAAATTGATGAATATTTCAATCAATGCGGTATAAAAAGAGAGAAGCAATGGACAAGAGAAATAAAAGGCACACCACAACCAACTATTAGTGTTACTCTCCCTGTTTTTGTCAGAAACAAGATTCATCATCCTGAAAACCAAACAATGAAAGATATTCTATTTACACAGGAAGAATTAAAACAATCCATTGAAGTTTTAATAGATATTGTAAAGAATGCTAAAGATTTTATAAATGACTAACTTTGCAGTATGGCAAATGAAATAAATATAAATCCCAACATCCTTACCTGGGCTATTACCCGGGCTGGGTATGATGTGCCTACATTTGCTGAAAAATTTCCAAAAATATTAAAGTGGCTGGAAGGACAAAAGAAGCCTACTGTAAAGCAGTTGGAGGAATTTTCTAAGAAGGTTTATTTGCCTTTTGGTTATCTGTTTTTGCCACAGCCGCCACAAGAAAGACTCCCCATTCCGTTTTTCCGCACCAACGGAAATCAAGGAGACCACATCAGCATCAATGTGTATGATACCATTTTGCTTTTGCAGCAAAGGCAGGATTGGTTGAAAAACTATTTACAGGACAATGATTTTCAGCCTTTACCCTTTGTTGGTAAATTCAGGAACAGCAATGATGTAACTGCCATAGTTGCGGACATTCGTCAAACCCTACAACTACCTGAAAATTGGGCAAGTCAATTCAAAACTTGGCAGGAAGCCCAAGACCATTTGGTTCTGCATATTGAAGACAAAGGAATCATTACCATATTCAACGGAATAGTTGAAAACAACACCCACCGACCCATTCCTGTTGACGAGTGCAGAGGTTTTGTTTTGGTAGATGAATATGCTCCTTTCATGTTCGTAAACAATTCCGATTTTAAGTCTGCTCAGATGTTCACTATAGTGCATGAGTTAGCACACATTTGGACAGGGCACAGTGCAGGTTTCGATTTCAGAAGATTGCAACCAGCCAACGACCCGATTGAAATGCTGTGCGATAAAGTAGCCGCTGAATTTTTAGTCCCTGCACAGGAATTTGATGAAGTATGGAATCACAGACCCAATAATTTCGCTTATGCTTCCCGATATTTCAAAGTGAGTGAAATTGTTATTGCACGCAGGGCATTAGACACAGGCAAAATCAGCAGACCGCAATTTTTTGATTTCTACGAAGAATATTCCAATCGGGAATTTGCCAAAAAAGAAAGTCAAGGCTCTGGTGGCGACTTTTACGCAACAACAAAAAAACGTATCAGTATCACATTTGCCAGTCATGTTCATCAGGCTGTAAAATCTGGTAGTTTATTATATCGTGATGCCTATAAACTTACGGGCTTAAAAGGCGACACGTTTGAAAATTTCTTCTCTAAACACTTGTAGCCCGAATGCCGGTATATGTCTTAGATAGCAACTTTTTTATTCAGGCTCATCGGTTCCACTATCCGATAGACGTTGCTGCGGGATTTTGGAAAAAGGTTCGACAATTAGCAGAAGAAGGCAGAGTTATCAGTATTGACAAGGTAAAGAAAGAGCTTTACGACAAAAACGATGCACTTGAAGACTGGTGCAGAAATAATTTACCCGAAGACTTTTTTAAAGACACATCAGTAGTAATGGGTGCTTATGCCCAAGTGACAGGTTGGGCAATGTCGAGAAGTGGGCATTACTTACCAAATGCCTTAAATGAATTTCTGAATGCAGACGAAGCAGATGCTTTCCTTGTAGCTTATTGCCTTGCTGACAACGCTAATAGATTTGTAGTTACACAAGAAGTAAGCGAACCCAACAGACAGAACAAAGTAAAAATACCAGATGCTTGTATTGCTTTGAATGTTTCGTATGTAAACACCATTGAAATGTTCAGACAATTAGGTGAAACATTTTAGCCCCGCAATAGTCAAAAGTATGTATGCCCTGTTGTCGAGAAATTGCACTGAGCATATAACCCATTAAATCGACTCACTGTATCCAATAAAAAAACATTTTTCTACCAACCATCACCCAATCCGCTTACGCTTACATTTCAGAGGTATGCGTAAAATACTCATTAAATGCATCAGGAATTGCGGGTTTGCTTTTAAATATTCCGAACACTGTAGAGCCACTGCCGGACATGGATGCGTAAACCGCTCCCATGCTGTAAAGTTCTTCCTTTACCCTTTCAATTAACGGATACTTTGGGAAAACGGTTTTCTCAAAATCGTTAACTAATCTGTTTGGCCAATCGTTTACTGGTAGGTTAACAATGTTGCCTATGGGGTTTTCCCAAGGTTTGGGGTTGCTACCCTCATAGGCCTCCCTGGTGCTTACATGGATACCCGGATTAACCAGCAAAATCCAGTAACCAGTTAGATTAATGCTTATGGGCTCAAGCTGCTCGCCGCGGCCCCTGCCAATAGCGGGCGTGTTATGCACAAAGAACGGGCAATCGCTACCTAACTCCAAAGCCAACGGTAGAAGATTTTCTGGGCTAAGCGGCTTGTTCAGAAAGGTATTCAAGGCTCTCAAAGCAAATGCGGCATCGGCCGAGCCGCCACCTAACCCTGCCCCCATGGGTATGAGCTTATGCAGGTGCATCCTAACATGGGGCATTCCGTAACGCTGCGCAAGAAGGCGGAAAGTCTTAACACACAGGTTGTTCTCGGTATCGCAATCAATGCCTATTCCGGTTTGGGTGAATTCAATGGTGTTCACCTCGCCATCGGTTGCCACTACCTCAAGAATATCGCATAATCCCTTTACAGGGTAAAACAGAGTTTCAATATCGTGATAGCCATCGGGGCGCTTACGCACTATGTTTAAACCCAGATTAACCTTGGCATTTGGAAACAGAATCATTGTTTTAGCATAATTTACTTCACAAAGTTAATACTTAGGCGGTGTTATCATCGTTACATTTAGAGCTAAAGTGAAATATGGTTTTACTTTTTGGAACAGCAATCCGAAAAGTCGCTTTAAAAATAATGGTTACCTTTGCAAGGTAAGACAAAAAATGATGAAACAATGAAGTTGAATAGCCTTACACTCTCAATCGGTTTAATTCTAATTGGTAATCAGCTGTCAAATGCCCAGCAATACAGCTTTGGAGTATTTGCTGACCCGCAACTATCGTGGTTCAACTCCGATACCAAACGTTACGATCCCAACGGCCCTGTTGTGGGCTTAAACATTGGCTTTACAGCCGATAAATTCTTTGCCAAACGGTACGCCTTTTCCTCAGGACTCTCGGTTAACGCCCTTGGCGGGAATATCAGGCTTATGCAATCCACCTATACCCTGAAAACTATCGATAGCACCTACAACATCGCCATTGGCGACAATATCAAATTCAAATCGCAATACCTTACGCTGCCCATTGGCTTTAAGTTTCGGACAAACCAGATTGGCTATACCACATACTTTGCCAATGTTGGCGTTAGCGGAAGCCTCAGAATAAGAAGCTACGCATGGAACGAAACCAACCAAGTTGACCGTGAAACCACCAAAACCGATATGGCATGGGGGTTTGCCTCATACCAAATAGGAATTGGAGGTGAATACTCACTCGGCGGCGAGAGCGCCATTCTGTTTGGCATAACCTGGTGCGATGGTTTAACCAGAATTATCGAACTGCCTAACTCAACCATTACATCGCAAAGCCTATCGTTGAAGGTTGGTATAATTTTTTAACTCTGGATAATACAAAATGAAAGTAGCGCTTGCACAGCTGAACTACACCATTGGTCACTTTGACAGTAATGCCGATAAAATAATTGCATCGATAAACCGGGCTAAAGCCGACGGTGCAAGGTTAGTTGTATTCTCGGAGCTATCGGTGTGTGGATATCCACCCCACGATTTGCTCACCCACAAGCATTTTGTGGATAAGAGCATAGCTACCGTAAACCAGATTGCACAGCAATGCAATGGAATTTATGCTATAGTTGGGGTCCCCAGCATCAATACTGATACTACGGGCAAGTTGCTTTTTAACTCCGCATACCTTTTGGGCGAGGGAAAAGTGCTGGATGTTTACCACAAAACACTACTTCCTGATTACGATATTTTTGATGAGTATCGCTACTTTGAGCCCAACCCCGGCAACTACCGGGTTGCCGAAATTGATGGAATAAAAATAGCCATAACCATATGCGAGGATATTTGGGATGACCAGCCCACCACTACAGCTTTTTCCAGAAGCAAGCTTTACCGCGATGCGCCCATGAATCACCTGGTAAAGTTGAACCCCGATATGGTGATAAACATATCGGCTTCGCCATTCAGCTACAACGTTGAGGAGCGCAGGTTACAGGTTTTCCAAAGCAATGTGGCAAGGTATTCCAAGCCCGTAATATATGTAAACCAGGTTGGAGGTAATGCCGATCTGCTTTTCGATGGTGGCTCCATGGTAGTGAACGCCGGGGGCGATATCATAGTAAAGCTGAAAAGCTTTGAGGAAGATTTTAGGGTAATTGACACCAACGTATTGGAGCGCAACCAATCCATATCCCCTGAAATATCGGCAACTTCAGAACAACGGATTGAGCGTATTCACAATGCCTTGGTTATGGGCATTAGGGATTACTTCGGTAAGTTAGGGTTTACAAAGGCCACCCTTGGGCTTTCAGGCGGTATCGACTCGGCAGTTGTGTTAGCCCTTGCTGCACAGGCTCTTGATGTTAACAACATCCGTGTTCTGCTGATGCCATCGCAGTACTCATCGCGGCACTCCATTGACGATGCTGTGGCGCTTGCGCAAAAACTTGGCGTGCAATACGACATAGTTTCCATACAGCCCATTTTTGAGTCGTTTAAAAGCCAGCTAAGCTCTATTTTTGAGGGTAAACCCGAGGATATCACCGAGGAGAATATACAGGCAAGGGTTCGGGGAACCCTGTTAATGGCCATCTCCAACAAGTTTGGTCATTTACTGCTGAACACCAGCAATAAGAGCGAGGCTGCCGTGGGTTACGGTACGCTTTACGGCGATATGTGCGGTGCGCTTAGCGTTTTAGGCGATGTTTACAAAACCGATGTTTACAGGCTGGCCAACTACATTAACCGCAACGATGAAATAATCCCTATAAACACCATCCAAAAACCGCCTTCGGCAGAGCTCCGACCCGACCAAAAGGATTCCGACTCGCTCCCACCCTATGAAATACTTGACCCCATTCTTTTTGCATACATTGAGCAAGGCCTCTCCGCCGAAGAAATTGTAGGTTTAGGCTTCCCCAGCGATACGGTAAACCGTACCCTAAGGCTTGTTAACATGAATGAGTATAAGCGCTACCAGTCGCCACCAATACTTAGGGTTTCATCAAAGGCGTTTGGCTATGGACGGAAAATGCCCTTGGTTACTAAATGGAGCTAAATAGCCCGTAAATATTAAAAAACACAACCATCCATGCTAAAATTATGTTAATTTTATGTTTGAAAGCATAAAATGACGTATTTTTGAAAAAAAAATGTCCAGAAATTCCTACAACATCGATATTGAAAGCGTATTTGAAGGGGTGTGCGGACTTTTCCCTAACCTAAAACCAGAGGAAAGGGAGATAATGCGCAATAATATCACCTGTCAGTATTTCCGCAAGGGTGAGATAATTTACAAGGAAGGCGATACCCCACAGGGTTTGGTATGCCTCTCAAAGGGGAAAGTAAAGCTTTACAAGGAGGGAGTTGGCGGTCGCGACCAGATTGTTCGCATGGCCAAGCCTATCGGTTTTATAGGATACAGGGCATTATTTGCTGAGGAGAACTACTCCGCTACAGCCGAAGCTCTTGAGGATTCCGTGGTGTGCATCATTGAAAAGAATGCCTTTATGGGGATTCTCCGGAACAACGCTGAACTTACGCTAAACATTCTCAAATCGGTTGCCACTGAGCTGGGATTCTCCACCAACCGCACCGTAACCCTAACCCAAAAGCATATCCGTGGACGGTTGGCTGAATCACTTATATTCCTGCGCGATACCTACGGGCTTGAGGACGACGGTAAAACCATAAAGGTTTACCTATCGCGCGAGGATTTGGCAAACCTCTCCAACATGACTACCTCAAACGCAATCAGAACCCTTTCGGGCTTTGCTGAGGAAGGTGTAATTGAACTTGACGGTCGCAGGATAAAAATCCTTGACCATCACAGGTTGGAACGCATTAGCGATTTGGGATAGGCTACTCCTGAAAGTAAACCCGTTTCACACGCTGCGAAATTGAGGTGAGAACCTCATACGGAATAGTTCCCATGGCCTTTGCCATGTCGGTTATGGTAGGTTTATTTCCAAAAACAATTACCTCATCGCCTTCCTTAACCTCAACCCCGTTTGCATTGAGGGTACACGTATCCATGCTAATATTGCCGATGGTTGGCACCAAGGTACCGTTCAGCATCATGCTGTAATTGCCATTACCCAGCATACGCGATAAGCCATCGGCATAACCAACCGGAATGGTTACAACCGTTGTAGGCGTATCTACTATTCCCTTTCGGCTATATCCTACTGTATCGCCGGGTTTGATTTGCTTCACCTGAATCACCTTGCTCCTTAGCGTACTAATGGGCATTAGCTTATCGCCATGCGTAGGACTTATGCCGTATAGGCCAATCCCTAAGCGAACCATTTCGAACTGAGCCTCGGGATACCGCTCTATACCGCCAGTGTTCAAAATATGTCGTATGGGTTGATACCCTAACACATCACTTAACACGTTACAAGCCTTCTGGAAGGTTTCAATTTGGCATTTTGTAAATTGATCGTGATGTGGCTCATCGCTGGCTGCCAAATGGGAAAATATGCTTTTTACCCTAACCGAATTGGTTGATTTTAGTATGGCTATAAGCTCATCCAACTGGTCGGGAGTAAAACCCAGCCTATGCATTCCGCTATCAATCTTGATATGAATACCGTACGAGCTTACCCCAACCCTGTTCAATACGTTGATAAACTCCTTTAAGCCTGTAATGTTATAGATTTCAGGCTCAAGGTTAAACTCAACCATCAGCTCATAAGTCCCAAACGATGGGTTAAGCACCACAATAGGCAACGAAATACCAGCCTCCCTGAGCGATACACCCTCGTCGGTGTAGGCCACACCAAGATAGTCGACACGTTGGAATTGCAGTAGGTTAGCTATTTCGTAGGAGCCACTGCCATACGAAAAAGCTTTCACCATAGCCATCACCTTAACACCGGGGTTCAGCAAGCTGCGGTAGTAGTTCAGGTTATGGGCAATTGCATTCAGGTTAATTTCGAGTGTGGTTCGGTGAACCTTTCGTTCAAGCGCTGCACTAATCTGCTCAAAGTGGAACTTTCGGCTACCCTTAACCAGTATAGCGGCATCGCGAATCTCCTTACGCTTTAGATCGAGCAAAAACTCATGTGTGCTGCTGTAAAACTCGGCCTCAATCTCAAAGGCATAATCGTACCGGCTAATTTCAGGCCCAATGCCTATGAGTAGATCAACCCCTTTATCCTCGAGCATTTGGGCAACCTTTGAGTAAAGCTGTTCAGGTGCATAGCCACTTTCCAGAATATCGGAAAGTATTACTACATGCCGTTCGTGCTGCTTTTGCTGCATCAAAAAGTCAATTGCAATGGCTAACGATCCCAAATCGGAATTGTAGGAGTCGTTAATGACTGAACAATCGTTTATACCTTCCTTTAATTCAAGCCTCATTGCAACGGGTTGCAGGCGCTGTAAGCGCGTATCGATATCCTGTAAACTATAACCTAATAGCAGCATGGTTGCCACGCAGTGCATGGCATTCTCAAACGAGGCAGCATCGGTAAATGGAATCGTTATTGTGTGCTCGTGATTGTTATAGTGAACATGAACTAGTGTCTTCCCAGCTTCGCGCTTTACGCTCATTATTTGAACCTTCGACTCCTTATTTTGTCCCCAGGTAAGCAACTGGTTATCGGCAAGCAAAGTGTTATCCTGAACAACAGCATCAATTACAGCGTGATCCTTGCAGTAAATAAGCGTTTTAACTTCGCGGAACAGCTTCAGCTTCTCGTTAACCTTTTCATCAATATCATCGAAATTCTCCTGATGGGGCATGCCGATGTTGGTAAAAATACCAATAGTGGGGTCAATTATAGGCTGAAGTTTAACCATCTCACCCGGTTTGGATATGCCCGCCTCAAAAATTGCTAAATCGAAATGGTTATCCATTTGGAGAACCGACAGGGGAACACCAACCTGTGAGTTATAGCTCCGCGGGCTGCGCACAATTTGGTATTCCGAGAAAAGAAGTTGGTTGAGCCACTCCTTAACTATGGTCTTTCCGTTGCTTCCGGTTATACCAATTACTGGGTAAACGAATCGGTTGCGGTGGTAGGCAGCAAGTTTTTGTAGGGCCTGGAGGGTATCGTCAACCTCAACAAATGTAGCATTCGGATAATTTGTGTAGTCAACCTCACCCTTTTCAACAAGGTATGCCTTTATGTTTCGAATATTATAAAGTTCACCGATAAACTCGTGTCCGTTGTGATTTGGGCCAACTAGAGCAATAAACATGGAGCCGTTTCCCGATACAGGCACTCTACTATCGGTAATAACGTTTCTGATAGTAAAACCCGAATCGCCAATTACTTGACCCAGAACAATTTCAGCAAGCTGTATAGCAGTTAGGTTAATCATCAATGTTTAAAATTGATTGGTGCAATATAATTCAACAAATTTACAAAATCTATTTTTTGTTTCTAAAAGCAAGGTAGAAAGCCATCCAAAGTAAAAAAAGTATTCCTGGGATTATGGCTTTTCGGTCAGTATATAAAGCCCCGAAGCTAAAAACCCTGCAATCGGTGGGGTTATTGGGACTGTAAACCACCTTTAATATAGTACCTTTGGGATACTCAAAATTTTCAAGGCCGTAAAACTGAACTGATTTGCCTTCAAGCGTAGTAAAAACTATTATAGGATACTTATCGGGGCCAAAAGCCGATATTCCTAGTGTTTTTTCATACTCCACTCCAACAACCTCACCGGTAGTGTACTCCCCAAAAATCAACAAACGGTATTGTGTGGTTATAGGCAGAGTTATTATCATCAAAGTAACAAACCAAAAAAGTTTTGGCGATATTCGATGCGATATGTCAACCTGGGTTTTCATCGATGCAGATGATAAAAAATCCTCTAACTTCCTTGCTTAACGATAGGCAAACCTAACTTTTCGGAGTAATAAACCAGTGTCTCGTTTGCCTTTTCAAGGCTTTGAACTCGTTGGATATCAGCAAGAGGGTTCACTTGTTTATCAACAATCACAATACGGTAATCGCTATCAGCAATATCGAACGACCTATTGCTTGAGCTGTACGTCCTCCATGCCCTATTCAACCGATTAACACTCAAACCCATTGAGCTATCAATGCTTTGCCATTTCCCAACAGGAATTATTCCAAAAAGCAACAATGCGTTCCGAAACCTTTTATTTCCAAAATCAACCTGGGCAGCAAAAGAGGTAAAACCAATGAATAGTCCAATGATAATCAAAACTATTGCTAGGAAGGAGCTAAAAAGTTGAATAATTCCCACCAAAGCAATAAAATACCCAGCAACGGATCCAACTGGCCCTAGCAATTTCCCCAACCTGTTAATTTTTTGCATGGTGCTGATGTTATACATCGGGTCGAAAAAAACTACTTTCCACCCTTACGGGTTACCTCGTTGTAACAAAGTCTACATAGCGGCTCATAGATGTCGGTCTCGCCCAGTAGAACCAACTTGTCGGCATCGGTTTTACGGTGTGAGTATTGGGCAAGGTCGCCACACTTAACACAAATGGCATGTACTTTAGTAACATACTCGGCAATGGCCAAAAGGTTTGGCATTGGGCCAAAAGGTTTACCGCGAAAATCCATGTCGAGCCCAGCCACAATCACCCTTATCCCCATATCGGCAAGCTGGCTACAAACATTGGGTAGATTCATATCAAAAAACTGCGCCTCATCTATTCCCACCACATCGACATTCTGTGCCAGAATAAGAATGTTCCCCGACGATGAAACCGGGGTAGAAAGTATTGAATTGGCATCGTGCGAAACAACCTCCTGCTCAGAGTATCGGGTGTCAATCATGGGCTTGAAAATCTCGACCCTCTGTTTGGCATACTTGGCTCGCTTGAGCCTACGAATCAGTTCTTCGGTTTTGCCCGAAAACATTGAGCCGGCAATAACCTCGATATATCCCTTACGTTTCCCACTAACGGGGTTTTCAAGAAAAGGCATTGGTTCCGAAATAAATATTTTGAGTTAGTTTTACAGACAAATGTAATAAAACTTATTTTTGAAATGCGAACAAAAAACAATTTGCAATGCAATACCTAAAGAATGCACGGAATCAACTAGTTGAAGCAGTTGCCTTGATCGATAAGGCGCTTTCAGCCGGAAAACTACCTTCCATTGAAAGCGATATAATACTTGCCAAACTGGCTTCAATATATGAAGACCTTCTGCTTGAGAGGCAACAAGTTGCTTCCAGAACCCATGAGAAACCACAAGTAGTTCCGTCCGGAAAAATGGTTGAACCACATGAGAAAACTATAGCAAGCATACCTGAAACTAAAAAAACAACAGTAGTTGAGGAGAGCGAAGAACCTTCCAGCATTCCGATAGCTAAGCAGGAACCAAATCCTGTAAAGGCTGACATAAGTCCATCCCCAAAACCCACTCCGGCTTCCACACAGCAATCGAACGAGGAAAGTTCAGCCATACTTGCCGATAAGTACCAGGGTAAGCGCAAGTTCCGCAACGAGGTAATAGCCGAGCAACACCAAAAGGTTGACATGCAGAGCAAACTGCAGAATAAACCCATAACCGACCTTGCCAAGGCAATTGGCATTAACGATAAGTTCCTATTCATCAAGGAACTTTTTGGCGGCGATGCCGACCTTTACAACCAAACCATTAAACACCTCAACCAACTTACTGATTTAAACGAGGCCATTATTTACCTCCAGGAGAATTTTAGCTGGGACCCCACTAATGAGGTTACCACTTTGTTTGTCGATTTGGTTCGAAGAAAACTATCGTAATAATTCTGCTCCATGTCAAAACTCTTTATAGTTCCCACTCCCATAGGCAACCTTGCCGACATTACCTTGCGAGCACTCGAAGTGCTTAAAACCGTAAACCTTATTCTTGCCGAGGATACACGCACTAGTAGCAACCTGCTCAAGCATTACGGAATTGCTACTCCACTTAAATCGCACCACAAATTCAACGAACACCAAACGGTTGATTACATTGCAAGCCGAATAGAGGCAGGTGAGTCGGTAGCCCTAATATCCGATGCAGGAACGCCCGGCATATCGGATCCCGGTTTCCTGCTGGTTCGCACTTGCGTTGAGCGGTGTATTGAGGTGGAGTGCCTACCCGGAGCAACAGCGCTTATTCCTGCACTTGTGCAGAGTGGCTTCCCCTGTGACAGGTTCATATTTGAAGGATTTCTCCCCCAAAAAAAAGGACGCAATAAAAGGCTTGAAGCACTAAAGGACGAGGAACGAACCATAATACTTTACGAATCGCCATTCCGTATTGTTAAACTGCTTGAACAAATGCTCCCCATTTTTGGAGCCGATAGGCAGGTGTGCATTGCGCGCGAGCTTACCAAACTGCATGAGGAGAACTTTCGCGGATCGCTTGCCCAAGCCAAGGAGCATTTCAGCTCCAAAACTCCCAAAGGGGAATTTGTAGTGGTGGTGAAGGGGAAAACGAATAACGAAAAGGAAAAAGATTGAAACGGAGCAATAAAAAACAAGTGCACTAATACAACATCTAAATAATTTTCAAGCTAAAACCAATACACGTTTCAGTGTAGTTCATAAAATCAATTCAACATTCAATGTCGTTTAGTTAAGGGTATTTGTCATGTTACGCGCAAGCGAAACATCGCGCTGTCGTGATTTATCGGGATAGACTTCGCCGAAGTATCTCATTGCTCTTTTCTCTTCAATCCTTTGAAGAGATCCCTCGACTTTTTTGGGGATGACAAAAACCCTATCTTCCTTTCTGCTACTTGTCATGCTGAGCTAGCCGAAGCATCGCTTTACCTTTAATCCTTGTTGTTTTTTTTGGGTAACCGCTCTTTTCCATGCTTTTCTATTGCGATGCAACGTTTCCCCCTTGCTCTTTGGATTATGTATTGCGTGCATCGCTATACATGTATGAGTAATCATGGTGTTACAAATATTACGCCCCTACGGGGCGGGAAGCGTTGTTAGTTATTCGTGAATCGTTGTTCGTGAAACTATTGTCATGTTGAACTAAGCGAAACGTCTCATGGGGTCGATTAGAGATCCTTCGCTGCGCTCAGGATGACAGGCATGAATATTTTTGTTAACTAAACGACATTGATTCAACATTAATCAAATCGGCTTCGTAAAGTAAAACCGCCAACGGTTAACTGGTTTCAAAATTATCAATATGAAAACTATACAAAATAATTGCACGCATCAGTCGATGCGCGCAATTAGTGCTACATGATTAAATATCTATTACTTATCAGTTTTCTTGAAAAAGAAATACCAAATAAGATATGGCAGATGAAGCGAGAAGTTAACTATACCCCACCAAAATACAACCTTTTGGCTTGCAAATGCCGACGAATCCATGATTGGCGTAAAAATATCGTAGGTGGCTCTAATAAGAATGTGAATGGCTAAGGTATATACACGGGCTTGAACATATAATTCGGGTCTGCGTTTAATTACAGGATAAAGTTCGGCAGCCAATAGGATGCAAAGCGAACTTGCTGCGTATCCGGGATTTTCAGCATAAACAAAAGCAATATTCCAGCTGGTATATAGGAAGTTCCATATTGCATCGGTGTAAGCAATTAAGTCGCCAGGTTTCTCCTCGGAAATCTTCCATCCGTTCCGTTTACCCTTACCTGCTTTTACAAGCGGTATTGTTACAATAAGTATTAATCCCGATAGGCCATTGAACCAATTGCCCATTTCAAAATCCTTCAACGAGGCTTCCAGTATGTTAAGCCCAAGAATAGCATACAGAAACCATAACACCCAATCCTTTCGAAAGATTGTCCACCATCCCTCGCGCTTTTCGTATTGGGCAATACGGGCAAAGCCAACCACAAAGGCTGTAGGCAATAAAACCGAAAGTGTTTTTGCCCAACGGAACCAACCTTCAAGGTTATTAAACCATAGAGGAAAAGTAAAAAACGATAATACCCAGAATACAGCTGCAAACCTGTAATTCTTTCGCATAAACTCCACTGCCAGCATTAACAGTACAATGTAAAGTGGCATCGAAACCAAATACTGCCAAAATGGTATTGCCATAAACATCAAAATTTAAGTTTTACAATCATGCTTTAATCATATTCCAACTCATATCAAAGGCCTTATCAATACTATTGTCATCCAGAACAAAAACATTTGCCACATGCTCATCGGCAAGTTCACGGATAAAACCGAGCATGCCCAAAAAAATCATTTCATTATCAACATCTTTTCGAACCAGTCCCAAATCCTTTCCTTTTTGTATTATGTCATGAACAGGCTTTTTCATTTGTTCTGCCATTTGTTTATGGGTATCGCTGATGAACCTAGATTTATAGTACTCTTCAAGAAAGTGGCTTTTTTTGTAATGGTTAATACGATGCATTAGGTAATTAACCCAGACCCGCTTAAGTCCTTCCGTGAAAGGAGCAGTTGTGTCATAGTTTTCCAGAAACCTTTCAATACTCTCCTTATAGAGTTTTAAATACAGCTGGTTAAGTAAATCTTCTTTATTGTTAAAGTATAGGTATATGGTGCCAACTGCTATGTTTGCACGCTCTGCAACTTTTGCCATCGAAAAGCCGCCAAAACCACTATCCATAAGCACATCAAGGCTTGCCTCAAAGATTACTTCCGGTTTAGCTTCGTCTTTTTTTCTCATGTGGCAATATTAATGAATATTCATTCATTTTACAAAAAAACATAAAAAAATAACGATACTACACTGATTTCCTATTCGTTAACTATTCGTTAAAAAATAGAATATAGATTATAGAATATAGACTTTAGAATTAGATGTAAAAAAACAAATGCAGCTCCTATGAGTACTAAACAAACAGTTTAGCATACTACTCAAAGCCAGGAATAAGTAGCGATACTTTTACCGATAGCGAGTGGAATTGCTTCCCCTCAAACGATCCAAAAACACCAATGCCCCCAACAACACCTATCTGGCTTAAAAAATAGCCAATCTCATAGTAAGGTTTATAGCCTGCAGTTTTAAGGAAAACCAACTGCAAGTTTTCCAGCCAAATTCTATTGCTCAGGAATGGCAAATACTTTAAAGCAAGGTACGGCGATTGGTAACTCAGAAAGGCTTGCGCATAGCACTCCGAAGTGCTCCTGCGGTAGTAACTGATATTCTGGTAACCCTCTATAAAAGAGGGATTTACCACCGGAGAACGCATGGTGTTGAAATGCTTATAATCCACAAAGTAAAGATTCCCCTTGCTTGCGAAATCACCGTAAATAAATTTATAGGAAATACGATTACTTGGACCGGTTCTGATTGTTTGATTAACCATGGCTTCCCATCGGAGATAATCGGAATTTGAGCTAAGTACATTTGGAAAACCCTTATGAACCTGAAAGGTAATGGTTGGCCAGCGAGAGTAAAGCATTTGCTTACGACCATTGCGAATTCGGTAATGGTAAAACGGAGTGTAGCGCACCCGAATGGAACCCTCAAGCGAACTATGAGTTGATAGGTTCTGGGGTGTGACATCCTCGTTTGCAGGAACATTTGGGGTATACCATCGCAGATTCTGCTGGTAAATAATAAAATCGGTCTTATTTTGCAGCTCAACCCTGCGAGCAAACGAAACCGAGGTGTAAACCTCAAATCCGTTTAATGGGTCAATCCGGTTCGAAAACGACACATACCGGTTTTCGTAAAGTTTCATGTAGTTTCGGCCAAACCAAAGCGAGGCCGAGGTATTGGTTAATGGACTAATACCCGCATCGCCATTGAAATCGTAACTTATCCAACCCAATCGGATGGATGCTAAACCCCTATTCATATTGGCATAGGAAAACCGAAAATCGGTTTCACCCATGAGCGTTTTGCGGGCAGTTGCGTAGTATGCCGATTGTTTTATATAAATTCCATTCCTGCTGTACTGCTTACGGTAACTACCCGAAGCCCCTACTACAAAACCATCAACAGTGTTGAAGCGGAACTCATTTGGACCAGCAAAGCCCGAGAATCGAAATGTACGTTTTTTATTGGCGTTATACCAGGTGTGCCCCATGTAAAGGGTTTTAAGTAAATTTATCTTCCCGGTACTATTGGCCGAAACGCTATCGGGCGTCAACTGTAACTTACTATCTATCTCCCTATTCACTTTGAACTCTTCGGCATTAAGCGCAACAGGCCTAACCTGCTGCCACGCCATGGTGTCGGGTTTGGTTGCAACCGAGTCGACTGTAATGGATAGAGGGTTAGGCACCTCAAGCTTATTGGGAAGCGAATCGGATTGGCGTACTTGTTTTTGCATGAGCTTTTGCAGCTCATACATTTCACGATTTGTAAGATTATCCTTGGCTAGGAGTTGTTCCATGCGGGCATCTTCCCTTTGCTTTCGGGGCGAAGTATTTCTTTTGACCTGTGTATCCTCGGCAATTTGCTTTGTTTCTGCTTCTTTAATATCAATCTTAACAGGTGGTTTAACTTTTGAGTTTAGTTTTACATTCAGATACTTGATAGCCGTAACATACTGTATTCGGCCAACGTTGCCAAGGAAATTAGCATCAATATCAAAATACTGGCTGATGGGAAGCCAAGCATTACGCTCAACCTCCCCAAAGGTTTGTTTAATCCGAAATGGCCCCGCAAGCGACTGAACAGTAAAATCGATTTCATGTAGGTTCCAGTAGTCCTCCGCAACGTACATGTAGCCTTCAACCAGTTGCCTGCTTTTCCGTTTGGGAATAACCTTAACCTTAACCAGTGCGCGGTTATCCTGGAAGGCGTAACCCTCGTACTTAAACAGGTAATGGTTAAAAGCATAAGGTGCTAGGGGTAAAATGATTTCACCAACCTTAGGTTGGTAAAGATTTGCCGAAACAAAACCCAGTATATTATCGGTGCTGTTTAACTCGCCGGGAAAGTTGGAACGAATCATCTTTACCCTTTGATCAAATTTTTCGGGCGCTGTAAACTTTACGTTGTTGTAGGACTCTTGCAGGTAAAGTGAACCCTCCTTGGGCGGATTTGGGCTATCCTTTAAGCTACGCTTAACCAACCACGACAGCTTATCGACCTTGAAAGTCCCTTTAAGGTAAACCTCCGCCTCGTACTCACTAACCAGATTGCGGTAGTATGGCGCCATGGCAATTGCCTTGCGAACCACATCGTATGCAATATCTTCGCCCTTGCCTCCAACGGTTACGGGGGCAATCAGAAATGGTTTTACAGGCATGGTGATGTTTAGGGTTGCCTCTCCTACATCTATTTTAATCCGCCGCTCAACCGTTTCGTAACCAAGACTCCGAAAAACAAAGGAATACTCACCACTGGGAACCCTTAGCATGTAGTCTCCATCGGAGTTAGATGATGTCCCTTGCCTTAGCTCCTTGGAATATATCGATGCGTAAGGGATTGGCCTACCGGTATCGTCCACAATTCGGCCCTTAATAACCTGACCAAATGAAAATAATGGCATTACTACCGGTAGGATTGGGAATACTATTCGGAGTAACCATTTCTTCATTGCCTAAGCTTAGCTATTAGGATTATAGTTGATGACAAATATTTTTGTACCCAGGAAACGCTCTATGCCATGCAACTTCCCGCGTTGGTCGGGGCTAACAAAAGTAATGGCTACGCCATCGGACTGGGCACGGGCAGTACGACCAATACGATGAACGTAATCTTCAGGATCGGACGGAACATCGTAGTTTACCACTAAATCGATATCCTCAATATCGATACCGCGCGCAACAATGTCGGTAGCCACCAGAACCTGAACCTTACGGTTACGAAAATTGCGCATCACCTCCTCGCGCTGTTTCTGCTCCAGGTCAGAGTGCATGGCAGCAACGCTTAACCCTTCCTTGTGTAGTTTGCTTTCAATGCTTTTCACCTCGGCCTTGGTTGACGCAAAAACAATGGCACTCTGCACCACCTCCTTCTTGCTCAAAAGCGAGGCCAAAAGCGACAGTTTTTGCGAGGCTCCAACATGGTAAACCGCCTGTAAAATATTTTCAGCCGGCTTGGAAACAGCCAGGTTTATCTCAACTGGCTCAACAAGTATCGATTTTGCCAGTTTACGAATATTAGGGGGCATGGTTGCTGAAAACATCAGGGTTTGCCTTTGCTTGGGCAAATAGGCAATTATTGCCATGATATCGTCGTAAAAACCCATGTCGAGCATTCGATCGGCCTCATCGAGCACGAGGTGCTGAACGCCTTTAAGGTTAACGTAGCCCATTTGAATATGCTGCATTAATCGGCCCGGCGTGGCAACAATAATCTCTGCGCCATGCTCTAAAGCCTGTCGCTGCCTGTCCCAGTTAGAACCATCGTTCCCGCCGTAAACGGCTATTGAGCTAACCGGGGCAAAGTACGAAAACCCTTCAACCTGTTGATCGATTTGCATGGCAAGCTCACGTGTAGGAACAATTACAAGTGTATTGACCGACGAAGCATCATGTTCTTCAGCTGATAAGAGGCTGAGGATAGGCAGCATAAAAGCTGCAGTTTTTCCAGTTCCTGTTTGTGCACAGGCCAGTAAATCGCGACCTTCCAAAATTACGGGTATGGCTTGCTCCTGAATAGGAGTGGGTTTTGTGTACCCCATGGCTTCGATACCTTCAAGTACCGCGGGGTTTAAATTAAATCTACTAAAACTCAAATCTTTATAAATTTTTCACAAATGTAGTAAAGTAATTGAACATGGCTATGTTGAGCTTACTGACAGGAGACAAATTTGAAACCCCTTGTTACAAATCATGATTAAACTTCACTTGAAATTCAGCTAAAATTTAATATCATTGCATGAAAATTACTACTTGTCTTATAATGGAAATTATCTATAATTTAAGCATTTACCAAAAAGTAATTGGTGTTGCCTTTTTAGTATTTGTACTTATACAGCTTTACTTCTACCTGGTTTTTTACCTACGGGTTATCCGTAAAAAATTTAATGATTTACCCGAAAACGATGAGCAGTACCCACCACTATCGGTAGTAATATGCGCTCGCAACGAGGAGGAAAACCTTAAGCATTTCCTTCCCAAAGTCCTTGAGCAGGACTACCCTGACTACGAGGTGGTGGTAGTGAACGACTGTTCAAGCGATAATTCCGATCTGGTTCTTGAGAGCTTACAAAAGAAATACCCTCGGCTGCGTGTAACAACCATTAAGGAAGACGAAAAGTTTACCCATACCAAAAAATTAGCCCTTACGGTTGGCATAAAGGCGGCTAAAAACGATTGGTTGGTGCTGACTGATGCCGATTGCTTCCCAAAATCGAACAAATGGCTACGCTACATGGCGTCGAACTTCACCAATGGCACAGAGGTGGTGCTAGGCTATGGTGGATATTTGGCCGAAAGGGGTTTACTCAATAAGCTAGTTAGACTCGATACGCTTTTCATCGCTCTGAACTACTTTGGATGGGCGTTAGCCCGTAGGCCATACATGGGAGTAGGCCGTAACCTGGCCTACAAAAAATCGCTATTTTTCAAAAATAAAGGGTTTGCCAACCATGTGGGTATCGACTCCGGCGACGATGACCTTTTTGTGATGGAGGTTGCAACACCAAGCAATACGGCTGTTGAGTATCGCCCTGAGGCACATACTCTCTCAGTTCCTCGGAAAACTTATTCTACCTGGTTACGCCAAAAGCGCAGACACCTATCAACAGCCAAATTCTACAGCAGCAACCTGAAAACCCGCTTAGGGCTTGAACCATTAAGCAGAATACTTGTTTACATTCTATTTACGTTAACCCTAATTTTCAAAATTCTTCCTTTGATATCAACCGCCCTACTTTTGCTGGTAATTATTGTAAAACACACTATAACTGCCATTGCAGCAAAAAGGCTTGAAGAAAAAAAACTAATGCATATTGCTTTTTGGTGGGATTTGTTTTCTCTATATTTTTATGCTAAATTGCTAATCTTTAACACTCTTAACCGACGACAGCAGAAATGGTAATGATCCCGGAAAACCTTTCGGAGAAGGCGAAATACGACCTTGTGCTTGTGGATAAAGCAATTAAAGGCGACCAGAAAGCTTACGCTGAACTTATGGATCGCTACCGGGATGCCATATACTACATGCTGCTGAAAATGGTTAACAATAAAAGCGATGCGGAGGATTTAACCCTTGAGGCTTTTGGCAAAGCCTTCAAGAACATACACCAGTATACACCGAATTTTGCATTTAGCACCTGGCTATTCAAAATTGCGTCGAACAACTGTATCGACTTCATTCGCAAGCGCAAGGCCAACCTGATATCGATTGACCAAGGCCCAGAGGATGCCGAAGGCAACTCCATGTCGCCATCGTCCGTTATACCGGCATCGACACCTGATCCTGAGGAAAATCTAATTAAGGAACAGAACATACGCCTGATACAGGAAGTGGTTTCCAAGCTTAAACCCCGCTACCGCAAGCTCATAGAGCTACGCTACTTTAAGGAGTACTCCTACGAAGAGATTGCCGAAGAGCTAGACCTTCCGTTAGGAACCGTAAAAGCTCAACTTTTCAGAGCCCGTGAGCTGCTCTCAAACATCCTGAGCAACCTTCCGCCACACCATAAATAATACATTTTGCCATGGAACAAATTGCACAATACTTTCCTGAGCTAACACAAGCTCAACGCGATCAGTTTGCACAGCTTGAGCCACTTTACAGGCTATGGAACTCACAAATCAACGTTATCTCCCGTAAGGATATCGACAATCTGATGATTCACCATGTTCTGCATTCCTTGGCCATAGCAAAGGTTGTTCAGTTTGCCAAAGGCACAACCATTATGGATATTGGCACTGGTGGCGGTTTTCCGGGCATCCCCCTTGCCATCCTTTTCCCAAACTGTAAATTTACCCTGGTTGATTCCATAGCTAAAAAAACAAAGGTAACCTCCGAGGTAGCCAAAGCCGTTGGCTTACATAATGTTGAGGTAATCACCGCCCGCGCTGAGGATCTAAAACAGGAGTGGGATTTTGTTGTGAGCCGTGCAGTGGCTCCTGTTCCAAAGCTAATGGCTTGGGTTGAAAAAAACATTCACCCCGGGGGCATTAACAACCTGCCTAACGGCCTAATCTGTCTTAAAGGAGGCGACATAAAAGAGGAGCTAAAGCCCTACCACAAGTGGGCTACAAAATGGAATATTGACGATTTTTTTGAGGACGATTACTTCGTTGAAAAGTATGTGATACATATTGAGGTGTGAGGTAAAGGATAATGAATAAAGGGTAAAGGATAAAGGATAATGGATAAAGTGGGTTGATTCAAAATCTGGCCTAAATGGTGCTATATAAGCTTCGATGCTTTTTAGCACATTGATTATCAGTAAAATGCATATTAAAGGGTTGAGCATTATAGTAGTCGCCTATGTGTCAACTCAGCGGTTATCAAGTACCTAAACCAACCCCCTGGCTAAGGGATGTGCGGCTAACTATTTTTTGAATTTTTAACCAGGTGTTTTTTAATATTGAAAAATTGTTTTACCTTTGCGAACCCAAAATGGGTTTAAAAAAGCCATAGATTTGCTGGAAATAATAATTAGTAAAAGCATACAGAGATGAAAAGAACATTTCAGCCATCCATCAGGAAAAGAAGAAATAAACACGGATTCCGTGAACGTATGTCGACCCACAATGGCCGCAGGGTTCTGGCTGCCCGCCGTGCAAAGGGAAGAAAAAGACTGACAGTTTCCGATGAAATCTTCCGGAAATAATTACTAATCAATCATAACAGATAAAGGCGGGTAATTAACCTGCCTTTTTTGTTTTCTTGGTGTATATTTACCGCAAATTTTTAACATGGAACCCATTGTAAAAACAATAGCACCCAACATCAACGATGATTTTCTCAAACACATTACAAGCAAGGTAATGGATGGGCAACGTATACAGCCAAACGAGGCTGTGTACCTTTACGAGAAAGCCGATTTAGCCCTACTATCGCAATTGGCAAATATTACAAGTGGCAGGATAAATGGCGATTACGTTCTCTTCAACAAGAACTTCCACATAGAGCCAACCAACCTGTGTGTTTTTAACTGCAAATTCTGTTCGTACCATAAGGGTGCTGGCGACCCTGAGAGCTGGGTTTATAATCTTGACGATATCAAAAAAATTGCCCTCAACTACCAAAATAGCGATGTTACAGAAGTACACATTGTTGGCGGTGTTCACCCAAAATGGGATTTGGACTACTACGGGAAAATGATTAAAACCGTTAAGGAGATACTTCCGAACATTCACGTTAAAGCCTTCTCGGCCATTGAACTCGACTATGTGATTCGTAAAAGCAAGCTTTCGTACGCGGAGGGTTTGAGGAAACTCAAAGAGTATGGTTTAGATTCCATCCCCGGCGGGGGTGCTGAGATTTTCGACCCGGCCGTGAGAGCCAAAATATGCCCCGATAAAGCATCGGGCGAAACATGGCTGGCAATCCACAAAGCAGCACATCAAAATGGCATACAATCCAATGCTACCATGCTTTATGGCCACATTGAGAGCTACAAGCATAGGGTCCAACACATGGAGGCCATCCGCAACCTTCAGGACGAAACCCATGGTTTTAACTGCTTTATCCCTCTTAAGTTCCGTTCCGCAAACAACCCCATGGGATACCTAGGCGAAGTTAACCTAACCGAGGACCTTCGCAATTTTGCAGTATCCCGAATCTTCATGGACAATATTAAGCATCTAAAGGCCTACTGGCCAATGCTCGGGATACAGAACACCCGCCTTGCAATCCATTTTGGCGCCGATGATATTGACGGAACTATCGACGATACCACAAAGATATACTCCATGGCCGGAGCTGAAGAGCAAAAGCCAGTAATGACAGTTAACCGGTTGACACAACTTGTAAGAGAAGCGGGTAAGATTCCGGCCGAGCGCGATTCGCTATATAATATTATTAAGGTATACAGCTAATTGGTAGCATTATTACATGTTTATGCTATTTTTGTATCATGTTTAATTACCTTGCATTATGACAACCAAAACTGCATTCGAGAAAGTAAAACAGTACCTTCTGAAGATATACAAAATCCCCTACGTTAACACCATAATAAATGGATTAGGGTTGATTCTTGGAGTACTTATTGTACTCATGATCTTTCTGAGGATATACACCAGGCATAACCAGGAACAACCAACACCAACACTTTTGGGTATGGCAGTAGAGGAAGCAGCTGAGGTGATTGCCGATAACAACTTGAGGATTGAAATAGCCGATTCGGTTTACATATTTAACAAGAAACCGGGAAGCGTAATTTCCCAGAACCCCGAACCTGGCACCATGGTTAAAAAGAACCGAAGGGTATTTGTTACCATCAACGCCAAAAACCCTATCAAAATTGAAATCCCCAATATTGTTGGCTACACGCTGAGACAAGCAAAGGCTATCCTTGAGCAGGAAGGCTTTGAGGTTGGCACCCTATACTTCCGCCCCGACCTAGGGCTAAACAATGTTCTTGAACAACGCTTTGAAGGCAAAACTGCGGAACCTGGCACACGCATCCCCAAGGGCTCAAAAATCGACCTGGTTTTAGGTCAGGGTATGCAGGGCGAACGTACAGGAATACCGCTACTCATAGGTCTTAAGCTTAACGATGCAGTAAGCAGAATAATTGAAGCATCGCTCAATGTTGGTAGAATAAGGTACGACGAAACAATAATTACGCACAACGACTCGTTAGATGCTAGGGTGTATAGCCAGTACCCTGCCTACATGGAGAACGCAACCCTTGGCTTTGGAACTAGGGTTGATATATGGCTTACACTAAACCAGGCACGCATACCAAAGATTGAGCATGCGGACTCGGTTAACACAATGCCGGCTAAACATGCCGATGAAATTATTGAATAGCAATACAATGCGGAAAGCATTAAACATTCTAGGATTTATTTTTGTATCATCCCTATGCTATGGGCAGGAGGTTCTGGTTAACCTTTCGGGCTATCGTACCATAAGTGATGTTACAAAGAAAAGTAATTACACAAAAACGAATCTGTCATTACCATTTTTCGACGATTTTGCCCGAAATACCCCCTATCCCACCCCAGAGCTCTGGGAACCTAGCAATGCGATATCCAATAAGACCTATGCCATAAACCCTCCTACCATTGGGGTGGCAACATTCGATGCAGTCAACCGCAAGGGAGTTTTACATCAGCACCTAACCACCACCCCTCAGCCTGCCGATACACTAACATCGCTCCCCATAAACCTAAACTACCCTGCAACCGATAGCATATACCTATCGTTCAGCGTTCAACCCGGAGGGTTGGGTTATCAGCCTAGCCCAAATGACTCGCTGGTACTTGAACTATTTAGCCCATCGGAAAACCGCTGGGTTAGAGGCTGGGCTTCATCGGTTGACTTCAACGCTAACAAGATCGCTTTTTATAACCACCTGCTCAACCATAAGGATGAGAAAAGTTCCACTAAGCTCGACTCAACATTCTTTACAGTTAACATCAATATTGATAATCCCATTTTCTTAGAAAACGGTTTCCGTTTTCGCTTTATTGGGTATGCTTCGCTCATGGAGAATGCCACTGTGCCCGGCTACAAAACCAACTCCGACCATTGGCATATTGATATGGTTTACCTGAACAGGCTCCGTAACTGGGACGACACCATATACAACGACATTGCGTTCCGCAAACCAATAAAATCGATACTGAAGAACTACACATCGGTTCCATGGACACATTTTGCCGATGCTGAAGTTTCTGAAATTAAGAATCCCCGCGAGTTTTCTATTGTATACAACAACCTTGGTCCCACCACATGGAACGTTACCCGCCGCTTTGCGGTTACCAACCTTTCAACCGGCAACGAATACACGTTTTCTGGAGGAGCCGAAAACATTTATGGGTATGAGGAATTCACATACACCCGACCATTCGACTACACCTTCACCTCTGCTTGGCCCGACTCCGCCAAATTCCTGCTCAAAACTTTTCTCCAAACGGATTTTGATGAATCAACCAAGCATTTAAGGTACAACGACTCGCTGGTTCACCAGCTCAACTTCTACAACTACTACGCCCTCGACGATGGTTCGGCCGAAAGCGGCTATGGCCTTTTTGGCGAGGGTACCATTAACGCCATGATTGCCCAAAAGTTTTACAGCTACAAGGCCGACAACCTGGTTGGCGTAATGATTTACTTTAACCGCAGCTACCAGGATGCCAATAACGAGCCCTTTAAAATATCCATTTGGGCCGATAACAATGGCAAACCGGGTGAACTACTCTACCAGAGAAGCACAACCCGCCCCCTATTCACCGATAGCCTGAACTGCTTTACCGTTTACCGTACCGACCCCGTTTCGATACCCGTTGGCAACTTCTACATAGGATGGCAGCAAAGTACCATTGAGTTTTTGAATGTTGGATTTGACCGCAACACAAATAGTCGGGAGAGAATTTTTCACACCCTACCCGGTTACTGGACAAACACCCAGTTTGAGGGAACTATAATGATCAGACCTATTTTTGGCAAGCTTTACCAAAATCCCACCACTGCACCTATATCTACTACCAGTAACATCAGGGTTTATCCGAATCCGGCAAGCGAAAAGATTTATATCGATGTTGGTAATGGAATTGCTGTAAATTCATACCAACTAATTTCTATAACCGGTCAGGTAATTGAGTCTAAATCGGTTTATCAGAACGAACCTATCGATGTTGAACACATCCCAACAGGAATGTACCTACTAAAGGTGAACCTTGCCAACGGACAATCCCTTACTTCCAAAGTGATTATTAAGCGATGAACCAAAATCGGCTGCTTGACCCCGACGATGACTTGGAAAACGGAACGGCGGAACAGGCCGACCTGTATGAGCATTTCCGCATTGAGGTTGATAAGGGACAAACACCAACGCGAATCGATAAATTCCTTACCGATAAGATACGGAATGTGAGCCGCAACCGTATTCAGGGGGCTGCCGATGCGGGCAATATCCTGGTTAACGGAAAGGCCGTTAAATCGTCGTACAAGGTAAAGCCGCTCGATACCATTTCCATTGTTCTGGCTTACCCACCCCGCGAAACCGATATCAAACCCGAGAATATCCCTATCGAAATAGTTTATGAGGACGAAGCTTTACTTGTGGTGAATAAGCCTGCAGGAATGGTTGTGCATCCGGCACATGGTAACTTCACCGGAACATTAGTTAATGCCCTACTTTACCACCTGCGCGACGTTCCGCTCTTCAAGAGCGGCGAAGTAAGGCCCGGGCTGGTTCACCGTATCGACCGCAACACATCGGGGTTGCTGGTTATTGCCAAAACCGAGATGGCCATGAATCGCCTAGCCCGGCAGTTCTTTGAGCGAAGCACTGATAGGCTATACATTGCGCTTGTATGGGGCGATATGGAAACCGATAGTGGAACGATTACCGGTCATATAGGCCGTAGTATCCGTGACCGAAAAAAAATGCAGGTATTCTCCGATGGCGAGCAGGGGAAGCATGCTGTAACGCACTGGAAGGTAATTGAGCGATTTGGGTTTGTAACCCTTATTGAATGTAAGCTGGAAACTGGCCGTACGCACCAAATACGTGCCCACATGGAGTACATCAGGCATCCGCTTTTCAGCGATGAGGTTTACGGAGGCGATAAAATCCTAAAGGGCAACCTAACCACAAAGTACAAGCAGTTTGTGGAGAACTGCTTTGAGCTATGCCCCCGCCATGCCCTGCACGCCAAAACGCTCGGGTTTACCCACCCACTCACCAACAAGAAAATGCACTTTGACTCGCAGCTACCATACGACATGTCTGCGCTGATTGAGAAATGGAGAGCATACGGCAAAGGGGTTTAAGTAAAGGTTTGGAATAATTCCATTTGCAGTTTTAATCTACCTTTTGATCAGCTACCATATTCTCAATTTTAATCAAGGGCTTGTAAAACTATAAGAATTAACCTGTTCTACTTATCCGCTCCAGCTGACTGAAATTAAGGATTTCAACCCTATTACCGCTTATATCAATAATTCCATCGTTCTTAAACTCCCTGATGGCGCGTATAACGCTCATAACCGAAACCCCAGTATATTCAGCCAAATCCTTACGGCTCAAGGTAAGGTTAAAGGGGTTAGCCTTGTAAACCACTCTATAGAGGTAAAGGAGCGTATCGGCAAAACGCCCATTTATTTGCTTATGGGTAAGGCTTACCAGCCTGTCGTAATTGTAAAGCGTACACTGATTAAGCTGGTTTACCACCTCGGCGGCAAATTCGCCATTCTCGTGAATAAGTTTTTCAAAAGCATGCCTGTCGATGGCGCATATGGTTGTATTGTCAAGCGCAGCTACGGAGTAGTCCAGAATCTGGTTTTTGAAAAGGAAGGGTAAACCAATCAAACTGCCCACACCAAATATGCTCAAAATAAGGTTACTGCCATCGGGCAACTCCTTGTAAACCTTAACCATCCCGCTTTGCAAGTAAAGGATATGGGTATAAAAGTTTCCTTGCTTGGCAATCATCTCCCCCTTGCGGTACGATATTTCAGCCCTGTTGCTATTAGCAAAATCAAGCTGAGAGTCGCTCAGCTGCCTAAAACATTCTGACTTGTTATTGCAAAGCAGGCATGATTTTTTTGACTCAACCATCTGTTAATGAAATTACAATTCAAGAAACGGTGATGTAAATCATCGTTTTTATCAACATATGTTAATTGAAAACCTTTGCAAATTTAATCTTTTTACCCTAATATGTTACTGCTTTAATTATTTGTTAGTCAAATAACATATCTACTTTTACATATCTATATATCTGTTTATTTTAATTCACAAAACAAACTATAAACCAATGAATATCAGAAATGTAGCAAACCTGTTTGTTTTACTTTTCCTGATTTGGTTGCTGCTTACGGGTACGCTTGAGCTTACAAGTCTACTATTGGGCTTGGCACTTGCCGTTACTCTTGCCCTAATTTTTGGGAAGAATAGCAACGTTTTTGGGAGGTTTCGCATGACCCCTAAGGTGTTCGTTTACTCATTAATCTACCTTTTTGTGCTTAGCTGGGAGATAGTAAAATCGAACATCGATGTGGCGCTTAGGGTGTTAAACCCTAAACTTCCCATAAACCCAGGGATAGTAAAGGTTAAAACACGGCTTAAATCGCCCATAGGGCGGATGATTCTGGCAAACTCTATCACCCTGACTCCAGGTACACTTACCATCGACATCAAGGATGATGAGCTGTACATCCACTGGATTGATGTAAAAACGCTTGATACCGAAGAGGCAAGCCGGAAAATTCTGGGAAAATTCGAAAAGTTGCTGGAGGTGATTTATGGTTAACACCATTCTAATTATGGCAGGTGTGCTCATGGCCTTGGGCATCCTGCTGGCATTGCTCCGATTCATAAAGGGTCCCGATGTCACTGACCGAACCATTGCTTTTGATGTGATGACCGTGGCCTCAATATCGGTAATTGCTCTAATCGCCCACTTTGCCGGTAGAATTATCTATCTGGATGTGGCTCTGGTTTACGGTTTACTCAGCTTCCTGAGCGTAGTAGTAATAGGTAGGTATATCGAAAGGGGGTTGTGATGGAAATACGTGAACTTATAGGAGCATCGGTAACCCTTGTGGGTTCCATCTTCATATTTTTAGGTGGCCTTGGCATAGTTCGCATGCCTGACCTGTTCAACCGCATTCAGGCTGGTACCAAGGCGTCGACCCTGGGAACCATTCTTAGCCTAATTGGGCTAGCCATAGTAAATCCTGCCTGGATTTGGAAACTGCTAGTCATTATGTTCTTTGTGCTTATCACCAACCCGGTTTCATCGAACGTGATTTCGCGTGCTGCACACTTTAGGGGTACAAAAATGACCGATAAAACGGTTGCCGACCTCTTGGTGGAAAGCGAAAACAAACCTAAGGAGGAATAGCTATGAGTTTAATTCTTGCAATATTTCTAGGAGTAGTTATCCTTGTGCTGGCAGTAACTGCCATCTACCACAAGAACACAAAGGTGGCCATTATTGCCACTGGGGCAGTTGGGCTTTTTGCATCGGTACTGTACCTTTTACTTGCTGCACCCGATGTAGCACTAACCGAAGCATCGATAGGTAGTGGACTTTCCACGATTATTTTCTTTTACGTTTTAAACAAAATCCGACACTCCAATGACTAAGAAAGGAATGTTATTGCTACTACTGGTTGGGTTTGTTGCTGTAATCAGCAGTTTACTCATCAACTTTACTGGGAGCAATGAGCTTAATCCGCTGGCGCGTTACTACGCAGAAAACGGACCTACCGAAGTGGGTGCAGCCAACCTGGTAACTGCCGTGGTAGTTACTTATCGTGGATTCGACACCCTAGGCGAGGTCACCATTTTGTTCATTGCTGCGGCAATTGTGGGCTTCTTTCTAAAAGTAATGAATGCCGATAATGGAAGGCCCAACAAGCTAAGGAAAACAAGCGAAATTCTGGAAACAGCATCCACACTGCTTGTGCCAACCATTTTCATGCTGGGTGTTTACATTTTTGTAAATGGGCACCTTACCCCTGGCGGAGGTTTTCAGGGTGGTGCTGTTATTGCCACAGGTGTTATGATGATAATACTTGCCCGACCCGCCTCAAGGTTTAACCACAAGCTGATATCGGTTCTTGAATCGGTATCAGGAGTTGGATTTGTTGCAATGGGAATACTGGGCCTTATTCTGGCTAGCGGTTTCCTAAACAACGCTTTTTTACCACTGGGCAAACTCGGAAGCCTTTTAAGCGCAGGCGCCATTCCAATAATATATGTTTTCATTGGCATTAAGGTTGGCTCTGAGCTAACAGGCATACTCGATTCACTTAAGGAAAACCAAAACGAGATTTAGCTATGGCGCAATACCTTACACTTGAGTTTCTTGCCATGCTTATAGGCTTTATGCTGATAGTAGTTGGCTTATGGGGTATGATTACCCAGAAAAACCTGATAAAGATTGTAATTGGTTTCAGCCTGTTCGATACTGGCCTTAACATAGTGATTGTTAGCATGGCTTATATTAAAAACAGCACCGCACCAATTATCGATAAGGCTGTAGATGTGTCGCAAGCTGCAAGCAAAGTAGCAGACCCTGTGCCACAAGCGCTTGTTCTCACCTCAATTGTAATTGGACTAGGCGTTACAGCCCTTATGCTTGCATATGTTTTGCGAATGTATAGGGAGAAAAAATCACTTGATATTAACTCATACACCGATTTGAAATGGTAAACCCAATACATATAGTTTCCATAGCGCTGGGAGTAGCTTTTGCGCTTGGATTTTTAGGTAAAAGGGAGAAGTTAGCCCTTGGGGTTGTTTACACCGCCCTGGCAGCCATGATTGCCATATCGGCAGGTTGGTTAAGCCATTTCTGGGGCAATGCAACAGAATCTGTTCAGATTTTTACCGGGGGATTTAAACCACCCTTTGCCATTAACCTGCAAATGGGCTTAGCCGAATCGATATTTACGCTTCTTATTAATACAGTTGGATTACTTGGCGCTATCTACCTGGCTAAAGAGCTATTGCACGCTGGCAAAAATATGATGATTGTGTTTCTAGTACTAGTATTAGGCCTAAATGTAATGGTAATGACTCGCGACCTCTTCAACCTATTTGTTTTTATGGAGATACAGAGCATTGCCATTGCGGGTTTGGTAATACTTAACCCTGACCGTAAATCGATTCCGGCAGGTTTTAAGTATGTTATTGCCACCGGCTTAATCTCAGGACTGCTACTACTCGGAACAGTTTTCATTTACTACTTTGGTGGCACACTGAATATCGACTTTATAAGCCAGGCATCGCTTTTATACATTAAAGGTGGATATGTAGCAATTTTTCTGGTCCTACTATCCATTGTGTTGGAGCTAAAACCATTCCCAGCCAATGGATGGGCGCTAGATGTGTATGAAGGTGCACATCCCGGAATTGGAGCTTTAATATCAGCGGCATCGGCCACTGCAGGAATTTTTGTTCTGGACAAGTTGATGGTGTTTGGAAATTTTACCCTTTTCAATGCCCTAAGCATAATTGGAGCCATAACCTTTATGGCATCGAACCTGCTTGGGATTAAGCAGGAAAACACCAGGCGGCTTCTGGGCTACTCATCGGTAGGGCAAATTGGTTTAATTATGACCATAATAGGGTTAAAGCCTTACCTTGGTGAGAATACAAAGTTTATTGCATTGGCCATCCTCCTCTCGCATTACCTGGCTAAAGCTGGTTTGTTTTGGCTTGCAGGCATTGTAAATGCTGATAAGTTAAAGGATTGGGGTGCAATTAGAGGCCATCGAATCTACCTTTTCCTGATGGGAACTTTTATTTTTACTCTGGTTGGATTCCCTCCATTCCCATCGTTTTTTGGGAAATGGCAACTGGTAATGCAACTGGCAAGTAACCACCATTTCTGGTTACTTGCAATAATTCTGCTTGGGTCGCTCTTTGAAGGGGTTTACCTGTTCCGGTGGTTGGGTTATGCAATCAAATGGGACGAGGTGGAACAGAATTACCCTAAAATCAAACTACATCAGTTTATACCTACTGCATTATTTGCTGGGTTGACATACGCTTTAGGATTTTATTTTGGAGAGATTACAGGTTACAAATCTACCTTTATATATATGGCTACCGCATTCATTGCATTCCTTTACATAGTTGATTTTTTACCTGTTTACATCAAAAACACCTTAGCCATTGGAGCAATGGCGTTGTACTACTTTTCACATCAGGATACATTCCATGGGTTAACCAGTATCTTCTTTATCATTTTTGTAGTTGGCGGTATAATTACTCTCCTGGCCGGATACACTTTTAAGGGTAAACGTACTGGATTTTACCCGCTTGTAATGATGATGTTTGCTGGATTAATAGGGCTACTCGAGGCTAAAACCACACTGGAATTCTTCTTTGCCTGGGAGTTAATGACTGCAGGCTCTTACTTCTTGATTATCAGGGGTAAAAAATCGATGGAGCATGCATTAAGCTACATCCTTTTCTCGGTTGGGGGAGCCTACTTAATCCTGGCTGGTTTTAGCATTGCACAGCTAGGCCATACTGGTATGGGACTTGAAATATTAAAGGACATACATTACTATGCTCCAATTGCATTTACCCTAATGGCAATAGGTTTCATGACCAAACTTGCGTCAATAGGCCTTCATATTTGGCTACCAGGCGCGCACGCTGAGGCCGAGGCCGATGTATCGCCAATGGTTTCGGCAATTCTCCTGAAAGCCGGAGTGTTAGGATTGGTAATGCTATTCCTAAGCATGGGGCCACAAAAACTATTTGGCATCGATGTCCTTTATGCGCTAAGCTGGGTAGGTGTTCTTACCGCTCTTATGGGTAATATGATGGCGGCATTCCAGGAAGACGCTAAAAGGCTATTAGCATATTCAAGCATAGGCGTATTGGGATATGCACTTTTTGGTTTAACCATGATGTCGCACCTTGGTTGGTTAGCATCCCTTTCAATTGTGGTCACACACTTCATGTTCAAATCCTTACTATTCCTAGCAATTGGAGGTGTTGTAATGCGAACCAAAACCAAGTATATGTATCAGATGGGTGGTTTGATTAAGCAAATGCCTTTTTCGTTTGTATCGGTACTGATTGGTATCATAGTAATTGCAGGATTGCCACCCTTAACAGGTTTTGGCGGTAAATGGTTAATGTTCAACGCCATCATGCAAAACGGATGGTACTTTCAGGCCGGAATTGCTTTTTTTGCAGGGGTAATCTCGTTCCTATACTGTTTTAGGCTTATTCACACTATCTTTTTGGGGCAACCCAAGGATGAACTCCGAAACGTAAAGGAAGCTCCTTTTTGGATGCTTGTTCCTCAATATATAATAATTACAGTACTATTGGTTCTTTCAGCGCTACCAAACTCAATGCTAAAACCAATTGGGCAAATTCTGTTAAACTACTTCCCTGAAGGTGCATTGGTTTGGCATGGGCAATTAGCTATTGGACCATTTGGGTATTGGAATGGTAAACTTATACTAGCCATAGTGGTGCTTATCTTTGGTGCCGTCTTTGCATGGCTGTACATCATAAACCGGAAAGCCCAAAAGGTAAAGCAGTTCAATATTGTATATTCTGCTGAACGTCCATTCCGCCCTGAAACCACCCATTTTGCATATAACTTTTACGCACCCTATAAAAAGGCCGTTGGATTCCTAGTAGCTCCGGGTATAACCAACTTTTGGGATGCTGTTGGCGAAGGCGCACATGCTATAGCCGATAAAATCAGGAGCATCTACAATGGTAATGGACAAACTTACCTAGTTCACATCCTAGGGTTTACTGTAATAGTTTACATCTTAATTAACGGAGGATTCTAAATGGAATTTGGAATTAAACAAATACTATACTTGCTGCTAACCCTTTTTATAGTTTTAAATTACGGGCTAATTCTTCAGGGCATTATGCCCAAAATAGCAGCAAGAGTTGGGAGACGTTATGGTATAAGATGGTATCAACCATACCTCGACTTAATAAAGAATCATGCCAAAAGGAGCAAAATTACACATGGTGTAATGTACTACTTAGGCCCAGTTTTTAGACTTACCGGAGGAATTGGACTTCTTTTTTTCCTTCCTGTAATATATGGTTCCCCTATTTTTGATAATCTATCGTTTGCTGGGGACCTTACCCTTGTTCTTTTCTTTCAATTCTTTGGTGTATTGGGTATGGCCTTAGGGGCAGGTGAAGGTGGACATCCATATTCGGCAATTGGGGTTTCCAGAGGTCTTTCGCAGGTTACTGCACTTGAGCTTCCTCTTACCCTAGGAGTAATATCAATAGCCATGCAGTACCATACCCTCAATATTAGCGATATTGTTGCAGCGCAACAAGGCGGTATATTGAACTGGACCATTTTTACTAATCCCTTTGCCGGTGCCGCTCTAATGCTCACCTTTTTAGGTTCCATGGGACGTGCTCCCTTTGATGTTGTTTTAGCGCCACAGGAAATTCCTATTGGCCCACCCACAGAGTATCATTCTGGATTTCTAGGTGTGTTGCAGCTTAACCGAGCTATTTTCCCTGTGGCAAAGCTAATCCTATTCATGAACTTACTGTATGGAGGTGCAACCAGTTGGCCCGAGCTATTCATTAAAACCTTTTTCATATACCTATGGTCAATTTTTGTTGGGGTTGCTTTTCCCCGCTTCAGGGTTGACCAAAGCGTTCGCTGGTTCTTAGGCGTTCCACTACTTTTTGGAATTATAGCCATTCTTTTAATCTGATTATGAAATTAGTAATATCACTATAACCATGAGTAAAAGTGATTTAGAGAAAAGGACAGTAATGTCGCCCGATGGGGAACCAATAGAGATAAATCCGCTTCAGGACTACTTTTGCGACGCTCGTCCAAAAGTTCACGAACCGGTACTTCCCATATTTGAAAAATTTTTGAACTGGGCCCGCTCGGAATCGTTATGGGTGTTAGGCTTTGGCACCGGTTGCGGTGCCATTGAGATGCGTCCGCTCATGACCCCACGGTTCGATGCGTACCGTTTTGGCATACAGTGGCGCCCCACACCCCGTCAATCGTCGGTATTCATTATATCAGGATATCTTTCCGTTAAAACCCTGAAAAGGGTTATCCGCAGCTACGAGCAAATGCAAAATCCAAAGTTTGTTATTGCTCTAGGCAGTTGCACAATAAACGGCGGAATGTATTGGGATAGCTACAATACCATCAAAAGACTCGACCATTACTTACCGGTTGATGTTTATATTGCAGGCTGCATGCCACGCCCCGAAGCTATTTTGGCTGGGTTTGAGAAGCTGAAAGAACTTATTCGCCAGGGCAAGGGTGAAGGGGCTAACCTTTATGCCAAAAACTTTGACTGGTATAAGGCAAATCAGAAAAAGATTATTAAGGATTGGGATATGCCCGATTATAACTGGTAAAAGTTACGACCATGAACACACCACTTGATAACATAAAAACCGTTTTCCCTAATGCCGAAGTGTGGACACAGCGTCAAGGGCTCTACCACATGAGCATTCCAAAGGAACAACTGGTAACCCTGGTTACTCACCTCAAGGAGGTTGAAGGCTACCTTCATCTGGTTCAGCTTACTGCCGTGGATTGGATTGAAAAAAATCAATTCCAGCTCACCTACATCCTTAACAATCCCAGTAAAAGGAATGATGTAATGGTTAAAACTTTTATCCCAAGGGATAAACCTACAATGGACACCATTCATCACCTTTGGGAACAAGCTGCAACCTACCAGCGTGAGCTCCGCGAAATGTTTGGCATTGACTTTCCCGGTAGCCCAAGGGTTGATAAACCCTTTATACTGGAGGGTTGGGACAATATCCCACCCTACCGCCGCGACTTTGATACCAAGAAGTACGCTGAGGAAACCTACTTCCCTCGTCCGGGAAGGGAAACTCATGATCCAAAGGAGTATATGAAGAAAAAACTTTACCCCGATGAAATTTAGCAAACTGTTCAAGATAAACGAGGATAGAAGCCTTTACCCACCGCTTAACAGCGAGGGCAAGGTAGATATTGACCTTAGCTCACATAAGTATGTGAAGCTATGGCATGGCCCACAACACCCGGGCATAACAGGGAACATGTCGCTTGAGTTAACCCTTTTAGGCGACGAGATTATGGATTGCGAAACCCACGTGGGATACCTACACCGCGGTTTTGAGAAGTTGATGGAGCGCCGCAAATGGATTCAGTGCTTCCCCATTGTTTGCCGAATTACCGTTCCTGAACCCGACTTCAACGAGTACTGTTTTGCTGCTGGGGTTGAGGAGTTGGCTGGGATTGAGATTCCTGAAACAGCCCAATGGCTTAGAACTCTTACATTGGAAATGGCACGCCTACAAAGCTACCTGATGTGGATAGGCGGACAAGCCGGCTCGCTGGGAATGGGAATAATTGGACAGTGGAGCAACTACTGCCGCGACCTGGTTCTCGACCGCTTTGAGGAACTTACCGGTGGACGTATATACCACATGTATATCATACCCGGAGGAGTTCGAGGACTTTTGCCCGATGGATTTGAAGCACGAATGGAGGAAACCCTCAAAACAATTGAGGAGTTTATGGTTGATATTGACAGGGTGATGTTCAACAATGCAGTTTTCAAGAAACGCACTGTTGGTATGGGATATATCGACCCAAAATGGATTTACCAGTTTGGCATTACCGGCCCTAACGCGCGTGCGGCCGGCATCCCCGATGATGTTCGTAAAAAGTACCCTTACCTGAAATACCCCGAGCTCGACTTTGAACCTGTTGTGGGGAAGGATTCCGATATCTATACCAGAGCCGATGTCCGCCGTCGCGACCTTTTACTTACTGTTGACCTAATCCGTCAAATTCTTGCTAAGATGCCCAAAGATGGCGATTTTAAGGCGCCAACCCCAAATGTTTTGCACTGGAAAGTCCCTGCTGGCGAAACCTTTGTGAGGTCGGAATGCACCCGTGGCGAGTTCGCCTACTACATTGTTTCCGATGGCAGCGAGTACCCCCGCCGTATTAATGTTCGCGGGCCAAGCTACACCCATGCCGTTGCATTGCTTGAAAAAATGATTATCAATACCAACCTTGCCGATGTGGCTGGCCTTATGACCTCGTTGCACACCTATCCACCTGAAATTGAAAGGTAATTTATTGAAACGTAAGTAAAGTATGGCACGAATAAAAGATATCATAAGCCCCTTTACCGCATGGAAAAATGTGGTTAAAGAGCCTGTAACCATTAAGGAACCCCTCAAGAGAGAGGCTGCACCCAGATACCGGGGTTTCCACAAGAACGATGTTGATACCTGCATAGGGTGCGGAACATGCGAGTCAATATGCCAGAATGCGGCAATCGATATGGTTCCGGTTGAGGGCATTGAGACAAAAAATGGTGATAGCGGGTTAAGACCCCGTATCGACTATGGCCGCTGTTGCTGGTGCGCACTTTGCGTTGATGTTTGCACCACAGGCTCACTGTCCATGTCGAATCACTTCAAGTGGGTCGACTCCGACCCAGATGTATTCCGGTTTATTCCCGGGGTCGACAAAAAAGAATGGGACGACGAACCCAATGGCTACAAAAAACCTGGGCCAAACTACGAGCTCTACAGCAAGGAGCGAGTTCACATGCCCGAGCTTAAACCCGAGGAACGCGACAAGTCGTTCATCGAAATTGTTCGCGGCTATTCCAGGGAACAGGCCATAAAGGAAGCCGACCGCTGCGTAGAATGTGGAATTTGCGTTGCAACCTGCCCGGCACATATGGGAATTCCAGAATACATTAAAGCAATACGAAACGACGACCTGAACGAAGGGTTACGCATACTCTACGACACCAACCCGCTGCCTGAGATTTGCGGCCGCATTTGTACACATAAGTGCGAAACTGTTTGCTCCGTGGGGCATCAGGGCGACCCGCTCTCCATACGCTGGCTTAAACGCTACATTGCCGACCAGCAACCCGCTGAGAATTACAAACAAATTCTGGAAACCGAGAACATCAGCAAGAATGGTAAGCGGGTAGCCATTATTGGAGCCGGACCTGCTGGCCTATCGGCTGCCCATTACCTTGCCCTAATGGGCTACGAGTGCACCATTTTCGAGAAATTACCATTGCCCGGCGGAATGATGCGCTATGGAATTCCTGAGTATCGCCTACCCTACGATGCCCTTGACAAGGACATTGATTATATCAAATCGCTGGGCGTTGAAATCCGGTGCAATACTACCGTGGGTAAGGATATCACTCTGGAGGAGCTGCACAACCAGTACGACGCCGTGTTTACCGGAACAGGCTTACACCTTGGTCGTAGCACCCGCATTCCCGGTACTGACCACCCACATGTTTACCAGGCAGTTGACCTGCTCCGCGATGTAACCATGGGCAAGGAAATTCCTGCTGCCCAGAGTATTGTGGTTATTGGTGGCGGTAACGTAGCTATGGATATCACCCGAACGCTTGCCCGAATCCAGAACCAGAGGTATGGCAAGGTGAATATCATAACCACCTCGCTGGAATCGGAAAATGAGATGCCAGCTGACCGCGAGGAAGTTGTTGAGGCCCGCGAGGAAGGTGCCACAATCATTCCCGGATGGGGACCCGTTAAAATCGAAATTGAAAACAACAAAATAAAAGGCTTACATGTAGTTAAGTGCGTTTCAGTGTTCGATGAGAATCGCCGTTTCAACCCCAAGTTTGATGAAACGCAAACCGATTTCTTTGCCGGCGAAATGGTGGTTGAGTCCATTGGACAGGGAATGGATTTAAGCTACCTACCCGAGAGCATCAAGGATAATCTTAAACTCGACAGCCGCGGACGAATAGTAGTTAATGACTACTTCCAGTCAAGCGTCGAATGGCTCTTTGTGGGTGGCGATATCATTCAGGGCCCCGATGTTATACATGGTATTGCAAACGGCCATAAAGCAGCCATTGGAATCGATAGGTTCCTGGGTGGCAAAAAGTAAAAGAGGTCAATCAACTTAAACTTAAAACGATATGGCAGACCTATCAACCACATACATGGGCTTCACGCTGAAGAACCCATACATTGCATCGAGCTCCGGACTTACCGACTCGGTTGAAAAAGCAGCCCTGCTCCAGAAACATGGATTTGCCGCCATTGTGGTTAAATCGCTCTTTGAGGAGCAAATCATGATGGATGTTGATGCCCAACGCATGAACAATATGTTCAACTCCTACAGCGAAGCCGAGGAATACATTGAATACTACACCCGCAAGCATGCCCTTAGCAGCTACGTTGAGCTAATTGATGGCATGAAGCAAAAGCTAAGTATACCGGTAATTGCAAGCATCAACTGTAGTAGCGCCGATAGCTGGATTGACTTTGCAGGCGATATTCAAGCTGCCGGTGCCGATGCCATTGAGCTCAACATGTTTATAATGCCTTCGGATGTTAAGATGAAAGGCGATGAGATTGAAAAAATTTACATCGATGTTGCCCGCAAGGTAGCACAAACACTATCGGTTCCCGTTGCAATGAAAATACATCACTACTTTTCAGGCATGGCAAACTTTGCCGTGGAACTATCCCGAACCGGAATTAAGGCACTTGTCCTTTTCAACCGGTTTTACCAACCCGATGTAGACTTGAACACCCTTAAGGTTACCTCAGGCAGCATACTCAGCCATCCCGATGAAAATGCAGAGGTTCGCCGATGGCTTTCCATTCTTTCAGGGCGAGTTGCATGCAACCTGGCAGCCTCAACCGGCATACACGACTGGCAAACAGCAGTCAAGAATATCCTCTTGGGAGCCAATGCAGTTCAGGTGGCATCGGCTATGTACAAATCGGGCCCCGAGATACTTGAACCATGGATTGAGGAAACCAATAAATGGCTAGATACCAAGGGGTTTGAATCCATTAATTCCATTACTGGCAAGCTACGCCAAGCCGATAGCATTAAACCGCTGGCATACGAGAGAGCACAGTTCATGCGTTACTTCTCCGATGCCCGATAATTGTTAAACAATTTTAAAAGTAGCCATAGAATTTTTCTGTGGCTATTTTTTTATTCCTAAGCTAAAGCGTTTGAAACATTAGATATTCCCTAGGTTTAGTTATATCATAAAAACAACATTAAGCATTTTTTTACTTGTGTACCATTAGTTTATCCTATTGTGTAGAATTTGTTTCATTTAAACCTAATCTAAAAATGTTTGTCCGATTTTATAGTTCAGGTATTAATACCAAAAAATAAAAAAGTTAACTGTTTTCATTAACCAAGCAACAAAAAGATTGGCATAGACTTTTATAACCCTAATTTAAAGAATTATGAATCGAACTAACGGAAATAATGCATCGAAAAAAGGGCTTGAGATACTTAAGCCAGCATTGGCTGCTGGTCTGATATCGCTATCGTTTATTGCCCTTGAAATACTTTGGACAAGAATATTCTCGGCAGAATATTTCTACACATTTGCCTTTCTGGTGCTTTCGCTGGCAATACTCGGAATGGGCCTTGGCGGGCTGGTTATTAGGTTATGGCCGCGCCTAAGTAACGAAAATAATTTATGGATTTACCTGCTACTAGGAAGCTTAATTTCGGTGGTAGCCCCAATTACAGTTTTACATTTCAATATCGACTTTACACTTCTGTTTAGCAGCAAGGCAATGATTGGAAAAATTGCGCTGGTAGTTTTCTTGCTAAGCGCTTCGTTTCTTTTTGGAGGAATGTCGTTAAGCCTAATTTTCAAAAAACATCATTCCCAAATGCCCAAAATTTACATGGCCGATTTAATTGGTGCCGGGCTAGGTGTAATTGTTGCTGTTTTGCTAATGAACCTTATTCAGGTTCCCAAAACCGCATTTTTAGTTAGCATTCCTTCGCTTATTGTTGCGTTTATTTATGCAAAGAAGTGGACTAAAGTTTTCCCTTTAGCGCTGGCAATAATGCTAATTGCGTTTCTTCCCAGAGCCGAAAAGTTGCTTAGCAAGCAACGGAAGGAGCGCTTCGAACTAATATATCAGCATTGGGACGCAATGGCTCAGCTAAAAGTTGAAAAGGTGAATGACGATTTTTACTATGCCATAATCGACAATGCCGCCCACTCCCCCACATATCACTTCGATGGCAATTTTGATGTTCCCGACAGCATGAAACTGTTTCCGGGCTATCCCATGAAATATTTTGTAAGGCGAATACCCAACTGTACCTTTTTAGCACTTGGCGCTGGAAGCGGTGGCGATGTGCTTAACGCTTTGAGTTCGGGAGCTAAAGAAATACACGCGGTTGAAGTTGTTCCGCAAATAAACAAGCTAATGACCCATGGGCTTCTTTACGATTTCACCGGGAAAATATACAGCAATCCTAGAGTAAATGTAATTACGGAAGATGGTCGTTCATACGTTCGTCGTTTCAAAAATAAGTTCGATATCATTTACGCGCTAAGCTCCAATACATTTGCATCGTTAGCATCGGGTGCTTTTGCCTTGGCCGAAAACTACCTTTTTACCAAAGAAGCTTTTGAAAACTACTACGATGCCATGACCGATAACGGAATACTTTTCCTCGATCACCAATTCTATGTCCCACGCCTTGTTTCGGCAGCAAAGGAAGCGCTCGAAGAAAAACATGTGGCCAACCCCAATGATCACATCGCTGTTTTTCATTCCTACGTTGGCAGAAGAAAGTTAATGGTATTCAGCAAAAAACCAATTGAGCAAGAATGGTTAGCTAACGGCTTAGCAGAGCTTACTCAAGGAGAAAAACCTTATATGGTGCAACAATACCCAAGTCCGCCCGATTCGCTAAAGCAAAATTTAATAGCCGAAATTATGAAACATGGCTGGCAAAATGTTCAGGATACTGTTGCCATCGACATTTCGCCAAATACCGATAACCGACCTTTTGCTGCGCAAATGGGGTTGCTTAAAAATCTAGATTTTTCTAAGCTCGACAAAATACCGCCTTACGAATTCCAGGGTTTCCCACTTGCTAAGCTCCTAATTTTTATAATCCTTGCAATTGTTACGCTAATTGCAATACCCATAAACCTGATACCTTTTATTAAGAAAGGCGAAAAGTTAACGTTACGAGGTTGGGGTTACTTCTTCCTAATTGGCGCCGCTTTCATGGCCATTGAGGTTATTCTAATTCAACAATTCACGCTATTTATTGGCTCTGGCGTTTACGCCTTCGTTTCAATCCTTTTCATTTTGCTCTTATCGTCGGGGGTTGGAAGCCGATTCTCGCAAAAGGTTAAACCCCAAATTGCTTTCCTTGGAATAATTGCCTGGATTCTGCTTAATATTTTTGTTTTTCAGCGACTAGTCTCATCACTCGCATTTTTAGAAGTTCCTTGGCGCATACTTATTACCATAATCCTAATAGCTCCGCTAGGCTTTTTTATGGGAATGCCATTCCCCAATGGAACAAAAAAAGTAGGGGAACTTGTAGATTGGGGGTTTGCAGTAAATGGAGCTGCATCGGTACTGGGATCCACTGCAATTATGCTGGTTGCATTCACCTTGGGATACAATTTCGCATTGCTGGTTGGTGCTGCTGGGTATTTGCTTGCAATGCTGGTTATGCAAAGTAAAAAAGGTTGGGTAAAATAGCTAAGTGACTTAATTTTCTAAACGGGACAAAATCATAATTGTCCCGTTTTTTTTTCTCCCTGACATTTATTTTTTATCAAGCTCTTTTAATTTCACCAAATTTCTTGCAGCTTTGCATTGAAATAAATTCACCTATGACACCCAAACTGAACATTGCTGTAATGGCAGGAGGCAATTCCTCCGAAGCAAACATTTCGCTTAAAAGTGCTGCGCAAATTTCGGGTTGGCTCGACTCCAACAGGTTTAATGCGTACACCATTTTGGTTAAGGGAAATAGCTGGACTTTAGAACACGCAAGCCTTGGTTCAATTCCTGTAGATAAAAACAACTTTACAGTTGATATCAATGGTGAATTACTGCAATTCCATTGCGCGCTAATTGCAATTCATGGCACTCCCGGCGAGAACGGACTGCTTCAGGCATACTTTGAGATGCTTCAAATACCCTACACCACAGGAGGAGTTATGAACTCTTCCGTTACCTTTAACAAGTATTACTGCAAGGAGTTAGTTCGCGAAACAGGAGTTAACCTCGCAAAGGGATTGCTGCTCAGGCGCGGTCAAAAAGTAGATGTGCAAGCAATTCTGGACACATTGGGATTACCCATTTTTGTCAAACCCAATGAGAGCGGCAGTAGCTACGGAGTAAGCAAGGTTAAGCAGGCCACTGACTTAATGCCCGCCATTGAAAAAGCATTTGCCGAGGATAAAACTATTATTCTGGAGGAGTTCATACCCGGCCGAGAATTCACCTGCGGTGTTTTCAAATACCAGAATGGTGAAATGATTATGCCCGTAACCGAGATAGTCCCTGAAGCCGAGTTTTTCGATTACGAGGCAAAATATCAAAACAAGTCGAAAGAGATTACCCCTGCCCCAATCCCAGAATCATTAACCAGTGCCATACAACAATTCACTTCAAAGATATACGATCGCTTGCAATGCCGCGGTGTGGTTCGTGTGGACTATATTGTGAATAATGATAAAATCTATTTCCTTGAGATAAATACCGTCCCCGGCATGAGCGAGGCTAGTATTATCCCCCAGCAGGTTAAGGCCATGGGTGGGAACATGCGCCAATTCTTCACACTAATCATCAACGATGCCCTTAATCGTAGCAGGGAGTAGCGAAGGCTAGCTGTTTCGTAACTTTACCACATGGGCGGTAACACCAACCGCAATTAACAGTAGTATTAACCGGATAACGTTGCCAACATCAAGTGTTGCAACACTTGTAAGTATAGATGCCCAGAGCAATCCTAAAGTATACCATTTCACTCGTCGTGGCATTGACCGGCGTTCAATGTAATCGTGTATGTATTTTCCGAAAAGCCGATGGTTTATTAACCACCGGTAAAGCCTACCCGAGCTCCGAATGAACAGAAATGCGCTAAGCAGCATAAAGGGTGTTGTGGGTAGTAATGGTAAAAAAATGCCCAACACTCCCAACCCAAACGATACTATGCCGAATATCACAAAAAAAGCCCTTAACGCAGGGCTTTTCGCTTTTCTTGCTTTTTGTAATTTCAAGTTAGTGCCCGTTAAAACTTATGCCATGCAAAGATAGCAATTGTGTTCAGGCGCAACTGGCTAATTAAGTTAAATGATAATTATTTTGATTATTCTAGCTTATTGCCATACGGGCAGATACACTAGGCACAAAATAACCCTACCCATTGGACTTTCCTCCCTTGTGGCTACCATCGCAAAAGGGTTTATTGCGCGATGCCCCACAGGTGCATAGGAAAACCTCCTTGGAGTTATCGGGTATAAGGCTTTCACCATCGAGGTTAACAATAAAGAAGCGCCCCTCAACCCTAATTGGGCCTCCTTTGCTTAGATGCAGCTTTGCTGCAATTTTTTTTGGTTGGTTCATTTTGCTACTCACTATCACGGAATCCTTTTTTGAAATGTGTGCCATCGCAAAATGGCTGGCTGTTTGAATGACCGCAGCGGCAAATGGAAACCATTTTCATTGACTTAACCTCCTTGCCATCGGCATCAATAATCTGAAAATCGCCTGAAACCAACAATGGGCCATTGGGCATTACCTGAATCTTTACCGGCGTAACCTCAAACGCCTCAACCTCCTCGGGAGTAAATTCCCGAACACATTTGTGCGAACGCTCTTGCTTATTTTTTTCAGGATTGTTCCACATAAAGGTAAGTGCGTTTGTTGGGCACTCATTCACAATCTCAATAATTCGCTCTGTGCTGGCACCGTTCATGTTAACCCAAGGTCGTTTACGGGGGTTAAACACTGAGAGCAGCTTAGTGTAGCAAATGGAAGCATGAACACACTCCCCTGGTCGCCAGAACACAGTGATTTCGTCGTTGGAATATTTTCTGTTATCGCTTTCCATGTTCGCAATTTACAAAAACCAACGCAAAACGGCAACACTTTGTTCAACAACCAACCCAAGGTGATACATAATGGATAAATGTGTTCACAATAGACCACTAAGGCAAGCAACCCGCTACCAAGAAACAAATACAAAGCTGACATCAAAACAAGGGACGATACCTGATAAGAATTTTAAACCTACAACCATTTAACAAAATACTTATTTTTTTACATCACACCCCCCCTGTTTTTTTATGCATATTAATTTTTTTTATTTTTTTTGAATACTTACCCCTATTTTTTTATAGGTCTAAACTATTTATTTTGTTTTTTCTTATATTTGCCCTTGAAAAACATACCACACTATGCCAAAACTACGATTTAAAGCATTCGGTGAAGCAACTAATCGCATCCCGGTTGACATGAACGGCGAGGGCAAAGCAGAATCGCTTGTCGATATCTTTGCCATCAATGTATTCGATAGGCCTAAAATGAAGAAGTACCTATCGGAAGAAGCTTATGAGAGTATTATCACCTCCATTGATGAGGGTAAAAAGATTGATCGTAAGATTGCCGGCCAGGTTGCCTCGGCCATGAAGGCCTGGGCTATTGAGCGTGGGGCTACCCACTACACACACTGGTTCCATCCGCTAAACGGTTCCACCGCCGAAAAGCATGACGCATTCCTCTCAATTGATATCAAAGGTCAACCCATTGAGGTTTTTAAAGGCGATATGCTTGTTCAGCAAGAACCCGATGCCTCAAGTTTTCCAAGCGGGGGCATCCGTAATACTTTTGAGGCCCGTGGATACACCGCTTGGGATCCAACCTCACCAGCCTTTATACTAGAGAATACGCTATGTATTCCCACTGTGTTTGTTTCGTATACCGGGGAGGCGCTCGACTTTAAAACACCATTGCTCAAATCGCTTGCACTACTCGATAAGGCAGCCCTTTCGGTGCTGGAGTACTTTGATAAGGATGCCCGTAAAGTTTATGCCACGCTTGGCTGGGAGCAGGAGTATTTTCTGATTGATGAATCGCTGTATAACGCCCGGCCCGACCTTGCATTGTGTGGCAGAACGCTTATGGGACACGCTGCGGCTAAGGATCAACAACTTGAGGATCATTACTTTGGTTCAATTCCTGCAAGGGTTTCCGCCTTTATGCGTCATTTTGAGGTTGAAGCACTTAAGCTTGGTATACCTATTAAAACCCGCCATAACGAGGTGGCACCAAACCAGTTTGAGTGCGCACCCATTTTTGAGGAGGCCAACCTGGCTGTTGATCACAACCAGCTTATCATGTCGCTGATGGATCGTATTGCTCGCCAGCACGGCTTCCGTGTTCTATTTCACGAAAAACCCTTCAAGGGGATAAATGGCTCAGGCAAGCATAACAACTGGTCAATGATGACCGACACTGGGACTAACCTGCTTTCACCAGGCAAAACACCAAAGAACAACCTACAATTCCTGACCTTCCTAATCAATACCATCAAAGCCGTACATGACCACTCCGCATTACTTTTGGGTAGTATAGCATCGGAACCAAACTCCCACCGACTTGGTGCGCACGAGGCACCGCCAGCCATCATGTCAGTGTTCATCGGCAAAACCCTAAGCGCCGTGCTCGACGAGCTGGAGCAAAAGGTGACAGACCAAAAAATGACTCCCGACGAAAAGACCGAACTTAAACTGGAAATCATTGGTAAAATCCCGGAGATCCTTTTAGACAATACTGACCGCAACCGTACATCGCCATTTGCCTTTACCGGGAACCGATTCGAGTTTCGCGCTGTAGGCTCCTCCGGCAGTTGCGCATCTCCAATGATTGTGCTTAACACAGCCGTGGCCAATCAGCTCATGAAGTTCAAAGATGAGGTTGATAAGGTAATTGCCAAAGGAATTAAAAAGGACGAAGCCATAATCCAGTGCCTGCGCAAGGTGATTATTGAGTCAAAAAAGATTCGCTTTGAGGGCAACGGTTACAGCCAGGAATGGGTTGACGAGGCAGCACGCAGAGGGCTCCCTAACATCAGCAACCCACTGGAGGCATTCAAGACCTTCCTGCTCGACTCCTCTGTAAAACTCCTCACCGGTAACGGAATACTAACAAAACGCGAGCTTGAAGCACGGTACGAAATAAGGAACGAGATCTTTGTAAAAAAGGTACAAATTGAAGCCCGCGTGCTTGGCGATTTAGCTATCAACCATATTATCCCCACTGCCATCGCATACCAAAACACCTTAATTAGCAACGTTAAGGGATTAAAGGAACTTTTCCCAAACGAATGGGAAAAACTTGCCGATCATCAGCATGCTTTAATCCTTGAAATTTCCGAGCATATACATGCCATAAGCCATCAGGTTAACGAGATGATTGAACGCCGAAAGGAAGCCAACCAAGTTGAAGATATTGTTGAAAAAGCCCACTTATACGGGAAAAACGTTAAACCCTATATTGAAAGCATTCGCACGCATATCGATAAGCTGGAAATGATTGTTGACGATGAGATGTGGCCTTTGCCCAAGTATAGGGAGATGCTATTCATACGGTAATAGCATTCAACTGCTAAAACTTTTTTTGATTTTCCATACGCCCCGCCCTTTAAAGCGGGGCGTACTTAATTGCACAAGTAGTTTTGATACTCTTGTGATTGATTGTTGTATTTGTATGCTAACCCTAATCAACATTAAATGAGGTCATCCTTTTAAATGGGCGAGCAAAGTAAGCATCTACCCTACCATGCAGAAAAACCATTGTGAATAAGTTATAATAAAAAAATAGCCCTTGCGTTACTACTTAATTGGCATTTACTTATATTTACCATAATTTTGTGACTAAAACCTTTAAAGCACAATGAAGCGACTACTTCTTATTGCATTGGGATTAGTTTACCTAACCTCAGGAAACATTTCGGCTCAACCCACTAAAAAGTTAGAGAAAGCCGATGCGCTATACAATGCCGGTGCATACTTTGATGCGATTGCCCTTTACCGCGACGATATCGACAAGATTAAAGATAAAAAGGAACTTTCCCTCTACCTTTTTAAAATTGGAAACTGTTTTAGACAAATAGGAGAACCCCGTCAGGCCGAGCAGTGGTACGAAAAAGCCATTCGAAGGGAATGCCCAAACCCTAAGGTTTACTACTACTATGCTGAAATGCTGAAGATGAATGAGAAGTACGACCTTGCCATTGAACAGTTCCAAAAGTACAAAGTTCTTGTCCCTAACGATCCCCTTGCCGAAGTCGGAATACAATCGTGCGAACTTGCCAAGCAGTGGATTGCCACCCCGGCTGGTTATGAAATAACCAACATGCGTGCCATTAACTCAAAGTTTAGCGATTTCTCACCCGCATACGCTTCAACCGACTACAATATTCTATACCTTACCAGCTCCCGCAACGGTACTGTCGGAAACAAGACAAGCGCCGTAACCGGCGAGAATTTTTCCGACATTTTTATCACTGAGCTCAACAATAAAGGGATTTGGAGTGCCCCAAAACCTCTGGATGAAACCATAAACTCGCAATTCGACGAGGGCACCCCCTCGTTAACACCCGATGGCAACAACATGTTCTTTACCCGTTGTAAGGTTAGCAAGCGCAACAAACTTGGATGCCAAATACTTTACGCCAAGCAAAGCGACCAAGGTTGGCTTACTCCTAAAGAGTTGGAGCTGGCTGCCGATAGTATGATTGTTGCCCATCCAGCCATTTCGGCCGATGGAACTGAACTCTACTTTGTAAGTAACATTCCCGGAGGGAACGGGGGGCTCGATATTTGGAAAATTACCCGCCAAGCGGGTTCCGAAGAGTGGAGTGCACCTATTAACCTTGGCCCACAAATCAACACTCCCGGGAACGAGATGTTTCCATACATTCATCCCGATGGCACCCTTTACTTCTCTTCCGACGGACATCCCGGCATGGGCGGCCTCGATATATTTAAGGCAAAGAAAAACGATGAAGGCCAATGGGTAATAGAGAACATGCGCTACCCGGTAAACTCAACTGCCGATGACTTTGGTATTATTTTCGAAAAGGAACGCGAAGCTGGTTTCTTCTCCTCAAGGCGTAACGGTGGCCGTGGAGCCGACGATATCTACATGTTCTACCTCCCGCCTATAAACTTTAACATGATAGGCAAGGTAATAGATGAAAAAACAAGGACTACAATCACCGATGCTACCGTTAAACTGGTTGGCAGCGATGGCACCATTGCAACCATGCAGACCCAGAGCGATGGTTCATTCAGGTTTAACCTTGTTCCAAACACCGATTACGTAATTGTAGCTTCAAAGAAGGGATACCTGAACAATAAGGCGAAGGAAACCACTAAAGGGTTAACCAAGAGCCAGGATTTTAATGTTTCAATAGCATTAACTTCTACCGCAAAACCAATTGAAATACCCAACATTTTCTACGATTACGACAAGTGGGAACTTCGTCCCGAGTCAAAAGAAGCGCTTGATAACCTTATCCAGATACTGAACGACAACCCCAACATAACCATAGAGCTGGCATCGCATACCGACAGTAGGGGCTCTCAGGAGTATAACTATGAGCTATCGCAGAAGCGTGCTCAGGCCGTAGTAAACTATTTGATTGAAAACGGCATAGCAACCGATAGGTTGAAAGCCAAAGGCTACGCCCAAACCCAACCAAAGGTTGTTGACGAAAACCTTGCTGCTCAATACCCTTTCCTAACACCAGGAACTGTTCTTGATAAGAAATTTATCGACTCCTTAACCAATGAGGATCAAAAAGAAACAGTTCATCAAATCAACCGAAGAACTGAGTTTAGGGTGCTTAGGGAAGATTATCAAAGTTCAGGCAAATGAGTTTATTAATCATAACCTGATTTAATAAGTCGGCTGGGACATGCAATTTTTTATTGCGTTGTAATTATTATGAAAAAAATATTATACATAGCATTTTTTTTAATTCTAATTACAGAAAAATCATTCTCTCAGGATTATATAGTCCAGGTTAAAGACAGAAATAGGGCTATAGAATTAATTTCACAGGCAAATACTTTTATAGAAAATAACGAGTTAGAAAAAGCATACATAACTATTTTGGAATCGATAACAATTGACTCTACATTCAGACCAGCATATTTGTATTTATTCAAAATATTCACATTAGATAACCTATTTGCCGACAAAGTTTTACCCTTTTTAATTAAGGGAAGAAACATTTACAACGATGACGACGAATTAACTTTTTATATTGCAGAAATTTATAGAATTAAATCTGAGTATGAAAAAGCAAAAATAGAATACAGTAAAGCTATTAATCTTAGCAAAAATAATGGTGAATATTTTCCTTTAATATACTTGTATTACTTAAACAGAGGGAATTGCAATTTAAAATTAAATCAGAATGATTCAGCCATTTTAGATTATACTAATTCAATAAAATTAAAACCCAATCATTCCAATACATACTATAATAGGGGAATAAGCTATTACGCAAAGGGATCTATAGACAAAGCTTGCGAAGACTGGAGTACATCCCTAAAACTCGGGAACAAGAATGCTAATGTTTACATTGATAAGTTTTGTAAATCAACTAAAAATAATAAAAGTCTAAAATAATTTATTAGAACAATGAAACAAACATTACTTTCATTTCTCTCAATCTTTATCATGAATTTAGCATCAGGTGAAACAATCAAAGTAAAAATATTTTATGATAAAGAGTGGAAAATTTGCAAAGAGAGCACTGCAAGTTACTATAGAATATGTAACTGGAATACCGATAAAAATTATTTTGATGGTGAATTCCATGATTATTTAATAAATGGAAAAAAGATTGTTGAAGGTAATTATGTGAATAACATAAAAAGCGGTTTATTTATTTTCTATTATGAGTCAGGCATCGAATGGATTAAGGGAGAATTCAAAAATGACATCCCAATAGGAATTTGGACATGGAAATATCCAAATGGAAATACTCACTTTACATTGAAATTTGAAAATAATAATTTTTACTTTATTAAATATTATGATGAAAATGGGAATGATATCTCTTCGAGTAAAATAAACTTTTCATATTCATTCCAAAATGATTATCAAAATCCAAATATGTTAATCAATGGGTTTATTATTAATAAAATAAAAGAAGGTAAATGGTTTATATATAATAGTAAAGAAAAAATAGGTTTTGATCTATACAAAAATGACAGTTTAATTAAATCAAAAATAAATAAATCTTATATAAAGATAAATGAAAAATTGATAAATAATACTCTTTTTATCCCATACTCCTTATACGCTTGCGATAAAATAATTATTAAAAGCGACGTAAGTATAGAGGACTATCCTTTTTTAAGCGTTTTTATGAAAAATGTTTGGCGGCCAATTGAATCAGCAATGGGTATTCTCGAAGATACTTCAAGTGTTGTACCTGATAACAAGCCAATGTATATAGATGGTATTGAAGGAGTAAATAAAACTATTTCACAGAATTTAATTGTTAATAAAAAATATGTAACTGAATGCAAAAATTTTGGATGGTTATACTATGAAATAATTATTGATGAAAATGGCAACGTTATAGACCAAAATATACTAAAAAGCCCTGACAGTGTAATTACAGAAATAGCATTAAAATCGCTCAAATCATTAAATACTTTTAAACCCGCATATTTTCAAGGGAAACCTATAAAATCGAAATTTAGTTCAAGGATCCTATTTCGTGAACCTAGGATTGTTAAACCCTAGAGAATTGAATAAAAAAACACCTTGTCGGCTTATAAATTCATCACTTGATCGTTTAGTTAACAATAGCAAATAGCTCATTGATGTCAATTTTAATTATTTGTTTCATTTTACTTTGGTTTAATAAACTGGCACTAAATTTGTCATCACTTTATTACATTTCAAACATTTTGTTAGTTTTGCGTTGAACCAGCTATTCAATGTAACCTAATGAAAACATTATTAGTATAATGATTTTGTTATACAATGCGACTTTCAATAAAAATATTATCCATACTATTTGTTCTGCTTGGCTTCAATGGCATATCAGCAGCTCAAAAGTTTTATGAAGCTGAAGATGTCAAGGATGCCCAGGTGAAATTCTTTATTGTTGATAGTCCAGAGCAGGCAGACCTGCATTTCTGCATCATATACGAGGCTTCCGAAATAACTAAACCGGGTGTAATGATGGAGGTTGAAACCCCCAAGGAGGCCGATATCACTCTGATATTTGTTGATAATGAGAAAGATGCCGATATTAAGGTTTGGCTTGTAGACACTCCAGCCGAGGTGAAATGGATTAATGAGTCGAAAAAGAAACTGCTTTCTGTTGGGGGATTAAAGTAATTCCCCTCTTTTATCTTCAAGTTGGTTGTAACGTAAATATAGGTTACCTTTGCAGTTAAAACGCACCCCATGAACAAAAATTCCCGTTACGACCAACGCGGCGTTTCCGCATCGAAAGATGATGTCCATAAGGCAATTAGCAACCTGGACAAGGGGCTCTTCCCAAAAGCATTCTGCAAGGTTGTTCCCGATTATCTTACAGGCGACCCCGATTACTGCTTGGTGATGCATGCTGACGGGGCCGGTACCAAATCGTCGCTTGCCTATGTATATTGGCGCGAAACCGGCGATATGTCCGTTTGGAAAGGCATTGCACAGGACGCTATTGTAATGAACATCGACGATTTGCTTTGCGTGGGGATTACCGATAATATTTTGCTATCATCAACCATTGGCCGTAACAAGAACCTGATTCCGGGCGAAGTGGTTTCAGCCATCATTGATGGCACGGAGGAGTTCTGCCAAACCATGCGCAGCATGGGAATTAACATTGTGCTTACAGGTGGCGAAACAGCCGACGTTGGTGATTTAGTGCGAACAGTTATTGTTGATTCTACCGTTACAGCCCGCATAAAAAGGAGTCAGGTTATTTCCAACAGCAACATTCAGGATGGCGATGTAATCATTGGTCTGGCATCGTTCGGCCAAGCCTCATACGAAAAGGAATATAACGGAGGGATGGGGAGCAATGGACTAACCTCAGCACGCCACGATGTATTCGGACACTACCTTGCCCAAAAGTATCCGGAAAGCTACGACCCTCAGGTACCTGAAAACTTGGTTTACAGCGGCAACCTTAAGCTTGAGCAACCCGTTGAAGGTACTGGCCTTACGGCAGGCAAACTGGTTCTATCCCCTACCCGAACCTATGCACCTATCATTAAAGCCATACTAGATAATTACCGGCCTGTAATACATGGAATGGTTCACTGTTCGGGAGGCGCACAAACTAAGGTGATGAATTTTGTGAACAACCTTCACGTGGTTAAGGATAACCTCTTCCCTGCACCACCGCTATTCCGTATAATTCAGGAACAATCAAATACTCCCTGGCAGGAGATGTATAAAGTATTCAACATGGGACATCGATTCGAAATTTATGTTTATCCTGAGTTTGCCGATGACATTATTGCAATTGCTAAAGAGTTTAAGGTAGATGCCCAAATTGTTGGATACTGCACTGAGGCTAGTTCAAATAAATTAACCATTAAGTCGCCTTTCGGTGAGTTTCATTACTAACTCAAAAAGAGATTTTTTGCTTACCTTTGCGCCAATAAATTTTTGATATGGCAGATAATACTATACTGCGTAAGCTTGAAGGAATAAGGCATAAGTTTGAGGAGATTGGCCAGCAGATAACCGATCCTGCTGTAATGGCCGACATGAAAAAGTTTGTCGCACTTAACAAGGAATACAAGCAGTTGGAGCCCATTGTTGAGGCTTACGAGAAATACAAAAACGTTCTGAGCAACATAGAATCGTCGAGGCAGATACTGGCAAACGAGAAGGACGAGGAACTCCGTGAGATGGCCAAGATGGAGCTAGAAACCCTTACCCAGGAACAAGATCAGCTCGAGGAGGAAATCAAAATTCTACTTCTCCCCGCCGATCCTCAAGACTCCAAAAATGCTGTAATGGAAATTCGTGCTGGCACCGGTGGCGACGAGGCAAGTATTTTTGCCGGTGACCTGTTCAGGATGTATTCAAAATTCTTCGAGAAGAAAGGTTGGAAGTACGAGGTTACCAGTTTCTCCGAGGGTACGGTTGGAGGTTATAAGGAAATTATCATGAATGTTACCGGTAATGGCGTTTACGGTGTGCTTAAATATGAGTCGGGGGTTCATAGGGTTCAGCGTGTACCTCAAACCGAAACTCAGGGTAGAGTACATACTTCCGCTGCTACCGTTGCCGTTCTTCCTGAGGCCGATGAGTTTGATATCGACCTTAAAATGGAAGATATCCGTAAGGATACCTTCTGTTCCAGCGGGCCTGGCGGGCAAAGCGTTAACACCACCTACTCAGCCATTAGATTAACCCATATACCCACCGGCATTGTGGTTCAATGCCAGGATCAAAAATCACAGATAAAGAATTTTGAAAAAGCCCTCACGGAACTCCGCACCCGCCTTTACAACATGGAATACCAAAAATACCTCGATGAAATTGCATCGAAGCGTAAAACGATGGTTTCCACTGGCGACCGTTCCGCAAAAATCAGAACATACAACTACCCGCAAGGGCGTGTAACCGATCATCGTATAAATCTCACCCTGTATAACCTATCGGCCATAATGGATGGCGAATTACAAGAAATAATTGATAAACTTCAGCTAGCCGAAAATGCTGAAAGGTTAAAAGCAGCTGCTGCAGAAGAATAAAAAACAATGCCTATGACAGCCCAAGAACTATTTGAACAGATAAAAAAGAAGCGAAGTTTCCTGTGTGTTGGGCTCGATACCGAACTCACTAAAATCCCTGAGCATTTGCTCACCAAGGATGACCCAATGTTTGAGTTCAACCGTAAAATTATTGAGGCCACCCACGATTTAGCCATTGCATACAAGTTAAACCTTGCTTTCTATGAGGTTCATGGTGCAGCGGGCTGGAATAGTTTGGTGAAAACCGTAAAGTACCTTAAAACGCATCACCCCGATGTTCTGGTAATTGCCGATGCTAAGCGCGGCGACATTGCAAACACAGCCAGAATGTACGCTAAAGCGTACTTTCATAGCTTAGGCTGCGATGCCGTTACAGTATCGCCCTATCTTGGCCAGGACTCGGTTGTCCCCTACCTACAGTACGATGGCAAATGGACAATCCTTTTGGCAATCACTTCAAACGAGAGTTTTGGCGATTTTCAGCTGGTACACAATAAGCAAACCGGCAACCTCCTCTTTGAGGATGTAGTGCTTAAATCGATGCACTGGGGCAGCGATGCCAATATGATGTTTGTTGTTGGAGCAACTCACCCTGAATACTTTGCTGCTGTTCGTAAGCATGCACCTCACCACTTCCTGCTAGTCCCTGGCGTTGGCGAGCAAGGCGGAAGCCTTCAAAAAGTAGCAGAAAACGGCATGAACGACCGTTGCGGCCTGATTGTAAATTCATCGCGGGGAATCATTTACGCCGATATTACCGGGAATTTTACCTCTGAGGCCCGTAAGCGCGCCCTTAAACTCCAGCAGGAAATGGAAGTGTTGCTCAAACAGAATGGATTAGTATAGTTCCACTTACTGCTCTATAACCTTTTTACCAAACCACGACCAAAAATTAAGATGAAATTTCTCGCCAGCTTCGCCGGAATACATATTTAAGTATGTAAGCCTCGATGGCTGGTTGGGCAAAAAGCGTAAGAACTCATCGTTATTATATAGGAGTGTAGGCTCTGGATGGAACTGCACTCCAATTACGTTTGGGTATTTTGTATGAACAATAGCCTCAACCACATTACCATCAATTGAGGTAGCAATAATTTTTAAATTCCTTCCCAGTCGTTCCACCCCCTGATGGTGACTGCTTAACACCCAGGGCTGTCCCTGGCAAATGGATTTTAGAGGTTCATCAACGATACTGACCTGGTGGAAATTCCCCCAAAGGAGTTTATCGTCCAAAGCATAATTGGCATTGTAATTTCTGTGCAAGTTGTTGGTTTGCTGTATGAGCGCATCCTCAACACTCTCAATTCCGTAAATCTCGGAAGGGATATCCTGCACTAAAGTGCCACCTGCTGCAACGTTCATGGTTTGCATTCCAAGGCAAATGCCTACGACAGGCATTAAAGGCTTGGCATCGAGCAGAGGCTGAAATAAAGTATCCTTTGAGCCCCCAATTAAATGAAACATGAACGACACCTCAAAGTAATGGCGAGCCGGATCGGTTATTTGGGTTAATAGCGATGTTTTCTCTCCATAAATTGATGGGGGGATATCGGGGCCACCCGTAAAAATGAAACCATTGCTCACCTTGGTTAACCGAACAAAAACATCAGTACATTCGTTTACCCGGTAAATTGCGGTTTCGGTAATTGGTTCCTTAACAGGCAGCAATCTAAAGTTCTCCAGCTTATTCTTCTTAATGTACTCAACCGATTTTGAGTAATCGTATTTTTCAGAGGTGTGATACACACCAATAACTTTTGTCACCGAAGGTATTGGAAATATCTTACTATCAATTAAATAGTTAAATGTTTTGATATTGTTCTCGGTTGGGTGTACTAGAATAAGTACCCTATCGTGTTTCCCAATGTCATCAATCCCTATAACAATATTACCAGAATCTCTACTACAGGATAGGATGCTTAGCAATACCCCTGCAGTAATCAGTAAAGTTTTCCAACTGTTCTTCATATTTTTAGAGTAATAAGATACTAGAACCTAAAGCCCAAGCTAAACATTTGGGTGCTGGGAATAACATTTCCATCCTGTTCTAATGACAACACTGCAACCTGACGAACAAACTGGAAATTAACATTCATAATGCTGAACCCCACGCCAACCTGAAAGCCATAATTATCCTTTTGAATGTAATTATCCATGTCAAAACTTCCATTACCAACTTTACCTGAAAATCGGTAGGAGTAGTATCCTCCTCCTATAAAGTACAGATTTGGCGATAACATTTGCTTCCTTTTCCCACCCATGTAAAGAAGGATACTGGCTGGAGCCATAACCTCATGGGTTCTGAAATGACCATACCGATGCTCTGTTCCAGTTGTTTGGTAAAGTGCACCAACCTGTAAATCGATATACCTACTTAATCCAATTGTGAAGGATAACCCTGTGTTAAAAGAAAAATCTTCCTTTGAGTTGTAGAACTCATCCCTGTAATCGTGGTAAGTATTGCCAATGCCTACTTGGTATCCAACCGAAAATTTATCGTTACCCAAAGTTTTTGCTGCAAACCTTGCATCGGGTTTAACGCTATCAGTAGTTGAAAGCTGTAGGGTTGCATCGGCTACAAAGCTTGCAATCTTCGCCATTCCTTCATAGTCAAGCTTATCGGCATCGTCTTCGGGTTTATGGTAAGGCGAAACCGTAGAGGTAAACACATGCACGGCAGGTATTCCTATCTTCCCAAACGGTTGAGTGTCGGTTTGCATTTCAACACTTCGTCCCGATTTTTTCACTTGAATACCATGCTTTGAAGCCAACTGAACGAAAAAATCATCGCCATCGCTAAGCGTTTTATTCCCAACCAGGTCGATACCTCCATACTTTTGCAGCATCCCAACCATGTCGAGACTAAACATGAACTTTACCTTGTCGGTAGGGATAACCTTATTGTTTACAAGGTGGCTTGAACCTACTAATCCGGCCTCCTCCCCATCGAAAGCAATGATTATGACAGAGCGTTTAAGCTTATCGCGGTTAAGTACAAGCCAGCGCCCAATTTCGATAATTGAAGCAACCCCCGAGGCGTTATCGTCAGCTCCATTGTAAACCACTTTTTCGCCGTTTACTATTTTATAGGCCACATGGTCGTAATGCGCTCCAAGTACTATGTATTCATTTTTTAGAACCGGATCATTGCCCTCTACCCAACCAATAATATTTGCCCCTTCGGTCTTGAGCATCATACTGGAACTGATAAATGAGTGTAGGTACTGCCCTTGCCAAGGAGTTAGTCCAACCTCTTTGAACTTATCAGTGATGTATTTTGCAGCCATGCGCCCCCCTTCAGTCCCAAAACCCCTACCCATAAGTGAATCGGATGCAAGATAGTAAACATGACCCTTTAACAAATTCGAATCAACTTGCTGAGCAAATGATAAAACGCTGCAATAAAAGGTAGCAAGTGCGCTTGCAATAACTGTAATCCTATTCATTTTACAAGTCCTTTGAAAAATTATTGTAATGTTACAAAATATTTTAAAATGCTGACCCAATAAAGCAGCATTATTAACTTAAAAGTTTTCTCTCAGCAATAGATACGCTTTAACATTTTTTATACTTTCATTTACATGATTTTCACTACTTTACAATATCCTTATAGTTTAGATAAAAAAAAATACGCAAATGCGAAACAATGAATCGAACAACCCCATACATTTGCATTGAAAATTAAACTTTAATGTTTAACTAACAAACCCAAACATTTCGATTATGAAAAAGACACTTTTACTTGGTTTTGCAGCCTTAACTATGGTTGCTATGCTTTCAAGCTGTGGCAAAGTGCCCCAGGAAAAGATTGATGCTGCTAACGCCGCTATTGACTCGGCTAAAGCTGTTGAAGCTGATGTTTATCTTGCTGCTGATTTCGCAGCTGTTCAGGATTCAATGAGCGCTGTTATGGCTGACATTGAAGTTCAAAAGTCAAAATTATTTAAGAAATTTGGCCCAGCCAGCGAAAAACTCGATCGTATTCTTGGCATGGCTCAGGAGCTAAAGGTTAACGCTGTTGCTAAGAAAGAAGAGGTTAAGAAAGAAGTTGAAGGCCTTATGACCGAAGTTGCCACCATGATGGAAGAAAATGGCAAACTTATGAAGAAAGCACCTCGTGGTAAGGAAGGCGCTGCTGTTCTTGAGCAAATGAAAGCTGAAATGGCCACCATCGAGGCTACTGTTAACGAAGCTAAGGGTCTTTACGATGCTGGCAAGTACATGGATGCTTCCAATAAGATGAAAGCTGCTAAAGAAAGCGCTACCAAGATTAACACCGAACTTAACGAGGCTATTGCTAAGGTTAAGGGCAGAAAGTAATTTATTTGCCTGCTATAAAATCCCCGGCCGTTTTTTACCGGGGATTTTTTTTGATATTTGCACCCGTATGAAACCGATTTTAAAGTACAGCTTAATTACCCTTGCAACGTTATCAGTTATAGGTGGTGGATTTGCCCTATTTTACTATTCTATACCCGAACCGCCTAAAGGCGATATCGATTATGCCTTGGCCTCGCTTCATCAGGCATCGCTGTCAAATGCCAAGCGTTACTCCAAGGAAAAATACTTGAAGGCAAAGGCATACTTTGATTCTGCCATGAAGCAGTGGAATATTCAAAACAAGCGCTTCATTTTAAGCCGCGACTACCAAAAGGTATCGTACTTTGCCAAGAAATCGGCCGAAATAGCTAAGAGCGCAACGAGTAACTCCAAGGAACTTTCAAAAAACTTGGTTATTACGGTTAAGGATAAAATTGACAACCTAACCGCTCTTGTCTCGAACATGAACAACCTTTTTCAGAGGCTACCCCTGCCTGATGAGTTTCGCAAAAAAATCTCAAAAGGTAAAATGTTAATCCATGAGGCAGAGGTGGCATTTAAGAAAGGCGATTACCTTGAGTCGTCAGAAAAGATTAAGTTGGCTGAGGATCTAATTATGGATTCCTACAAAAAAACTCTCGATGACCTTGAAGATTACTTCAACTCACAACCATACTGGAACCGACTTGTTAAAAGCGCTATTAGCAATACAGCCAAAAACAACTCCATGGCTATTATTGTGGATAAATTTGCCCGAAAACTCTTTATCTACCAAAACGGTTCAAAAAAGTATGAATTTGATGCCGAATTTGGCAAGAATTGGGTGGGACGTAAACGACTGAAAGGCGACAAGGCTACTCCCGAGGGAATTTATCTGGTTAAAAGCAAAATACCTGCAAATAAAACCAAGTATTTTAGGGCATTGCTACTCAACTACCCTAATTCAGAGGATATTGAAAACTTCAACAAGGAAAAAGCCACTGGCCGAATACCCAAGCACGCTCAAATTGGTGGACTAATTGAGATCCATGGCGATGGCGGCAAAGGAACCGATTGGACTGATGGGTGTATTGCTCTTGACAACAACGATATGCTAAAGGTGTATAAGGCTGTTGAGATTGGCACTCCGGTAGTTATTGTTGGATCAATTGCCGACTTCAACAGCATAGCCATGAGCCTGAACCTTAAACATAATCAAATAAAGGGTTAACTATGAATAGCAATGAAGATAAAATAGATTTCAACCCCGAAATAAACCCTAAGCTAAAACGGTTGGGCTTTATAATGCTGCATATCAATATAATCCTTTCAGGCTTCATCATTCTTTATTTTTATCTCTCCTATTTGTCACAACCCATGGCAGAATTAGTGGTTAAGAACAGAAAGCTAACCCTTGTAGCCGACTTCATACAGGACGACAAGGTTGATGTAAAGAAACTTCAAAAGGAAGTAGCCTCATTAAAGCAACTGTTCCAAAACCTTACGCCCGCACAACCATACATTGTGGTTAACACAACGTACAATCGCTTCAGGCTATACAAAAACCGCAAACAGGTTCGTGAAGGATTTTGTAGTACTGGCAACTATACACTACTAAAGTCGTACGATAAACGTCAATGGATTTTTCATACCCCAAAGGGTATGTATAAGGTGTTAGGGAAAGTAACAAATCCTGTTTGGCGTCGCCCGGACTGGTCGTACGTTGAGGAAGGGCTGCCCATTCCATCGGCCAATGACCCATCGCGTTGGGAAGCTGGCGTTTTGGGCGACTATGCCCTGAGCATTGGCGATGGTTACCTGATTCATGGAACAATATACAAGCGATTCCTTGGTATGCCTGTAACACACGGATGTATCAGAATGAATGACGAGGATCTTGAAGCAGTTTACAAAACCCTAGATCTGGGATCGAAGGTTTACATTTACTAATGATCGTTTTTATGCGAAAACCTATAAAAATCACCCTCTACACCACGGCCATAATAGTTGTATTACTGGCTGTTGCATATACCATTCTTAAAGTAATAGCATTCCAGAAAGCCATAAACAACATTGAGCAACACATTGCAAAAGAGCTCAATAAACGAAAGAAAACAGTTGAATGGGTTAGTGAACCCGACTCAACTTTAAAAAAATTATTGGTGGATAAGGCTTACTACAACGCGTTGATTACCGCTTCCAAAACTGACTCAATATTTTTAACCATTAATATTCCGGACAGTACCGTTTCGTTAATGATTAAAGGGGTTGTTGCTCACAAAGCAAAAGCAGAGCACATTAAAGTAAGCCCTTTGTTTTCTGCTATTAATCCAACCTTGCTTATTCAAGGATTGTCGGTTCCATTAACAATATCGAAGCATACCTCAACCATCCCCAAAGTACCATTAATGATCAAAATTGCCCCACGCGACACCTCGGAATATACGCCCGATGTTATACCTGATACAACCGACCTTGACCCTGTTAACTTTATTATTGAGCTAAAACCAAACATTTTACTTTACTTCTACGAGTCAAACCCTTCGCAATCGTCGGATGGGTTTAATCAGTTCAAGTTCGATCTTAGAGAGCGCACGTGGACTGTTGTTCAGGATGTTAAAAGAATTCTCAGACTTAAAGCACCGGTTTACAAGCCCTACATCAGATTTAAGCTTGGCAAGAAAGATGCAAAGGTGATATACCGGGCAATTCCCAACCAGGGACAAGTAGTTTTACGATTAGACTAAACCACTATGGATTGAAAATCCATAGGTTTTATTAAACGGGAAAGAATGAAATTCTTTAATCTTTTTCTAAAA